>NZ_JBQYLI010000051.1:0-538 GCF_052690465.1 Sunxiuqinia sp. A32 | reverse complement strand
TACAACCAAAAGAAGATCGACCGCCACCTGGAATACATCGAAAACAAACTTTCGGAATATGAAAAGGCATTGGCAGAGAGTGATGGAGACAAAGAGGAAATTAAAAAAGAGATTGACAAACAGAACCAGCGCAAAGACCGATACAAAAAGCTGGAAAAACAGTTAAAGGAATCTGGGCAGTCACAAATATCAACTTCCGACCCCGACAGCCGGCACCAGATAACACGTAACAATATCACCGAGGTTGCTTACTCGGCACAAACTACAGTCGATGCTAAAAACAATATTCCCATCGACTACAAAATAACCAATGCTAACGATAAAAGGGCAATGGGAAATATGTTGAGCAGGGCAAAAACTATTCTACGTCATAACAACTTTACTGCACTTTACGACAAAGGTTATCATACGGGCAGAGAACTGGCAATTGTTGACCAACTGAATATAAACACGCTGGTTGCAATTCCTCCGTTCTCAGGGGCTTCTCATGCACCCGACCTTAACTACGATGTAGAACATTTCGACTATGACCCGGAAA
>NZ_JBQYLI010000050.1:0-636 GCF_052690465.1 Sunxiuqinia sp. A32 | reverse complement strand
ATGGCAACCTGAAAGAAATATTTGGTTCGGTGGTAGAGATGCTTGCAGCAGAAGGTTACTTAAGCATAAAAGAGGTTTACATAGACGGAACAAAAATGGAGGCCAATGCGAACCGTTACACCTTTGTCTGGGGCAATGCCATTGAAACACAAAAAGAAAAGATCCGGCAACAGCTGGAAGAAATCTGGTCGCATGTACAGTCCGTTTATGAACAGGAAAAAGACCTTCCCCCAACACCTGATTTTAAAGAGATATCATCAGAAAAAGTAGAAAAGGCCATCGCCCAGATCAATGAAGCTTTAAAAGACAAACAGGCCAGTGCAGAAGTAAAAAAAAACTAAAGTATGCATCCAAAAACTGGCCTGTTAACCTTTCGAAGTACCAGGGGCAGGAAGAAATCCTTCAGGGGCGGGGCAGCTATTCCAAGACCGATACCGATGCCACTTTCATGCGCATGAAAGAAGACCACATGAAAAACGGACAGTTAAAGCCCGCGTACAACTGGCAGTTTTCAACCAATAACCAGTTTGTGGTCAATTATACCGTGGAACAAACCACTACCGATACGACCACACTTGCGGATCATTTAACGGAACATGAACGGCTTTACGGGGACTACCCGGAAGTTGCCACCGC
>NZ_JBQYLI010000049.1:0-652 GCF_052690465.1 Sunxiuqinia sp. A32 | reverse complement strand
CAGAAAAAGCAAAGGTTCTTTCCAGCTTTTAAGCACCGATTTTTGCTAAATTGTGTGCCAAAGCAATCAAACCGGTCTCGATTTCCACTTTTTGCTTGCCACGGAGCATAAGCCTTCGGAAACCTTTGTTGTTTTTAATGTTCCCAAAGGT
This sequence comes from Sunxiuqinia sp. A32, assembly GCF_052690465.1. Classification (NCBI taxonomy): domain Bacteria; kingdom Pseudomonadati; phylum Bacteroidota; class Bacteroidia; order Marinilabiliales; family Prolixibacteraceae; genus Sunxiuqinia; species Sunxiuqinia sp. A32. The sequence continues at coordinate 501 of NZ_JBQYLI010000049.1, read as the reverse complement.
TGCTTCTACGTCTGCAGGCCGCTGTTTTCGGCGTTTTACCCCTTCCTCTGACAAAAGTTTTTCGCGCGCCTTTTGTTTGTGCCTTTCCAGGTTGTGGTTAAGCTCGATTACGCGATCGCCTTTTGCTTTATGGCAGCTTGGGCGCAAGGGACAACCCTTGCAATTTTGTGCCTTGTAATAAGTTAGGTGCTGCTTGAACCCGGTTGTCGTTTCGCGGGTTGTAGTGCCGGATTTTGTCATTTCCTGTCCCATTGGGCAGTAAAAACAATCTTTTTCAGGGTTATAGTAAAGATTGTCCTTGTGGAAAATATTGGATTTAAACTTTTTGGTCTGTTCTTTATGGAAGTAATTGAACTTTACAAAAGCGTCAATCCCGTTTTCTTCCATAAATTCATAGTTCTCTTGGCTGCCGTAGCCCGAATCAGCGGTGGCAACTTCCGGGTAGTCCCCGTAAAGCCGTTCATGTTCCGTTAAATGATCCGCAAGTGTGGTCGTATCGGT
>NZ_JBQYLI010000048.1:0-659 GCF_052690465.1 Sunxiuqinia sp. A32 | reverse complement strand
TATCTGAACGACGAGCTTTCTGAAGAAGAACTGGCATCTTTCGAAACAGAATTAACAAACAACCCTGATTTGGCAGCTGAACTGGAGCTTTACAAAGACATAGACTCTGCCGCACAGGAAAACGATATTATGGGCCTTCGAGCCAGGCTGGATTCCATCAGCAAAGATGTAGTTAAAGAAAAACGTAAAGAGCGCTCATTTGCAGCCATGCCGGCTTCACGGGTTGCCATAGCAACGATTGCAGCCTCACTAATGTTGATCTTAAGTATTGCAGGAATCATCAGTCGCAGCCATAAAGCTGCCAACGAAACTGAATTATACAGTCAGTATTACGAAGCATACCAGGCAACAGGGATCTTCCGTTCAGGAGATGCCACCCTGGATACCAAGCTAACAAAGGCTTTGCACAAGTTTAATGATCAGGACTACGAAAGCGCACTGAACCTGTTCAGCGAAGTACTTGAGCAAGACAGCAACAACCCGGTTGGTAACTTCTACTCAGGAGTAGCATTACAGGAAACAGGCAAATTCAACCAGGCTATCGAATCCTACAAAACAGTTGTTAAAAACAAGGACAACCTATTTGTAGAGCAGGCAGAATGGTACATTGGACTGTGTTACCTGCAAACAGAAAACAGGAAAAAAGCTTATAAACAGTT
>NZ_JBQYLI010000047.1:0-663 GCF_052690465.1 Sunxiuqinia sp. A32 | reverse complement strand
TTGACTCGTCCTAAAAAAAGTTTACAGGTTATATATTCAAATTTATCTGTTTTTTATAATAATTCTTCCATCTTTTTTTGATGGTTAAATCTTTAATTAAGTGCACCTGTGTAGGAGTAAACATATCGCAACTCAAGTGAGGTCTTTGGTTGTTGTACTTACTGATGATCTGATCCAGCTTTGCTTTTGTGACAGTACCGGATTGTTCAACCACCCTATTAATGTATTCATCTTTAAGGATGCCGTTAACCCGTTCTGCAATTGCATTATCTAACGGGTCACCACTTTCTGTCATACTAATGGCTATTTGATGCTGTTTTAAGGTGTTGACATAAGGATGACTACAGTATTGAAGTCCCCTGTCGGAATGATGAATTAGTCCGTTCAGAGGTTGACAGCTGTTTCTAATGGCATCCTGAAGAGAGTTGACAGCATGGTTGCTGTCCATGTTTTCAGCTAACCTGTAGCCTACTATTCGTCTGGAATATGCATCGGTTATTAGGAATAGGTATAAAAATCCCTGATCAGTGCGAATATAAGTAATATCACTCACCCATAACTGGTTGGGTCTGGATGGCTTAAAGCCTTTTATCAGGTTCGGATATTTTCGGAACCAGTGATTTGAATTGGTTGTGATATGCATTCGTTTGCGTTTTCTTATCA
>NZ_JBQYLI010000046.1:0-685 GCF_052690465.1 Sunxiuqinia sp. A32 | reverse complement strand
TAAGGGCTGACTATCTTTTCCGGTCAAAAGATCTTTTAACCTGGGAATATATGCATGAATTTGTTGAAGGGGATAGGTTTACCTTGATTGGGGATGATGGAGCTTGCCCATATTTTTGGCCTATCGGGAACAGGTATATAATGCCTTTTTTCAGCCATATGAGTGGAGGCCAGTATTTATTGGGTGACTACGACAAGGTAAGGGATAAATTTATAGCAACATCACATGGGAGATTTAATTTTGGAGCAGTAAGCCCTTCTGGTGTGCATGCACCATCAGCAGCACCTGATGGGGAAGGAGGGGTTATCTTGATTCTTAATATAAATGAAGGTTATCCTACTAAAGGATGGAATCGTATTATGACACTTCCCCGGAGGTTGACATTAGTTTCAGAAGATGAAATAGGAATTGAACCGGTAGGAGATGTAGAATCACTTAGGTCTGACTCTGTGCATATAGATTCAATGGAATTGAAAGCGAATAAAGAGATAATTCTTCCTAAAATCAAAGGAAATGCAATGGAGCTTGTTGCAGAGATTGACCTTAAGAAATCGCAAATGGTAGAGTTGAACGTTTTGCGATCACCGGACAAGGAAGAGTTTACACGGATCGTTTTTTACAAGAATAAGGGATTCAGTAAAGGGCGTGAGTATAATCCTGAAATCTATCAAACAAAGGCGAAGTA
>NZ_JBQYLI010000045.1:0-710 GCF_052690465.1 Sunxiuqinia sp. A32 | reverse complement strand
TTAAGAGCTAACTTACAGAACATCATAGAGAAAGAACAAGAACAGGAAGAATCCGCAGAATTTGAATACGTAGAAAATCAATACTTCAACTTCGATCTTTCAGAAGAACTTTCATCTTTCAAAGAAATTTCATCACCGGTCAATATCAACGATTTAATCAATATCAGCGAAAGCCTGCCAAAAATACACCTGGCACAGCACAATGTTGCTGCCAAAGAGAATATCCACCACTTCTACAAAGAACAAAATCAGCAGTCTGCTACCCCTGAAGAAGAAGAATTTGAGCTTAGTGCACAAGATGAAGCCATGTTCTCTGAAATACACGATGCGCTGAAAGAAAAGGATATCATTGATTTAAGGGCTAATCTGCAACAAGTGGCAGCAAGTATCCCTGCACACGAAAGGTCTACAGCCGAAATCGATCAATTTATCAACGATGAGCTTGAAGGTATCGAACTTACCAGCTTCGAAGAAGAACTGGAAATGAATGCCAACCTTGCAAAAGACATCGAACTTTACCAGGACATTGATCGTGCAGCAGCTGAAAATGACATCATGGACTTGCGTGCTAACCTGCACCACATCCAGAAAACAGAATCATCCACCTCTCGAAAAATCGAAGAAATAGACCAGTATCTGAACGACGAGCTTTCTGAAGAAGAACTGGCATCTTTCGAAACAGAATTAACAAACAACCCTGATTTGGCAGC
>NZ_JBQYLI010000044.1:0-783 GCF_052690465.1 Sunxiuqinia sp. A32 | reverse complement strand
ATGAACGGTTAATACTTACAATAATCCTTAGTTCAAAGTTCCTTAGTTCAATTATCATCGTTCAACGTTCATTTTTTCACGGTATCTGAAATGAAATTCCAAATTATCCTTAACGTTCAGGAGTAGTAATAACGGATACCTTCCTTTTGCAAATAAAGTTTTATAAAATAAATGGTTAATGGTTAAAAGCCCGGTTTGCGCCGGGCTTTATTTTTTCGGTAAAATTGAAGTTATTAACAATATACAATCTCCCCAAACACCTATAAATAAAAGTTTTTTAGAAAAAGGGGGTTACCTTTTCAACAATTAAGGAATAAAGAGGTGAAAATGATAATTTACGCGAACGAGAAACTCCTCAAAGAGTTTTGAGTACGACTTACAATTCTTCAATAAATCTACAAGAACTTCTTTTACAAGATTACTCTTAGAAAAGACTGGTAGGACTATTGAGGCTTTTTTATTGCCCATTAGTATCCCAAATCAAAACTTCTCTAAAAAATCTTGCAAAAATTCAAATCTCTTGAGACTTAATTGCTATTGCTATGCTACAAAATGGTGTTTCTACATCTAATTTTGGGACACGCATTATCAAAATCTCAAAAAATCAAACAAAAAAGCCTTTCATAAAGGTAAATTTCGAGACTGTAAAATTTTTTGGTACAGATACTCGGCAAAAACGAACGATATTGAACTATAAAAAATTAGAAAGATGATACGTAAATCAAATTATACTGAATACATTGACAAGTACCTGAGCGGCGAACTGACCGGCGACGACTTAAG
>NZ_JBQYLI010000043.1:0-964 GCF_052690465.1 Sunxiuqinia sp. A32 | reverse complement strand
CCTGTCCGAAGGACACGGAACTGCGATGCGAGAATCCGCAGTTGGCGTACCACCAAACCCCGCCCTGCAATATGTACATTGTTATAGCCAGTTTTTTATTTTTTAAATTCAAATATTCTGCATTATTCGATTGTTTCTTATGATTTTATAAACATAAGAGAGTATGATGACTACTGCAAAGACAATAAGAATCCCATTAAATTTCATTTCGTTTTTTAATACAATCAAATCTATCAATGGTAAAATGATAATTATCCCCAAAATCCAGTTGGGAATAATATAGCCAACTCTAATTTTTTGATTTTCAATAATTCCCACAATTCTCAATGGAAACCAAGTCCTTGTCGAAAATATTTTACTTGATGGAATTATTTCAAATTTATCTCCGTTGATTTTTCCAGTAAATACTCCTTTTCTTGACTGCTTAAAATCTCTATAGAATGCCTTTGTGAAAAATGCAAAGGGAAAAATATGCATGGATTGTTGATTTAAGTCTACAAGCCTCTCATTTAATGATTTTTCAAATGAGGCTTTTCCTTTTGTCAATGATATTTCATTATTAAAAACATTCATTTTTTAAACCTCTCTTCAATATTGAACAGAATTTCACAGTCACAATATCCTCCTTGTTCTCTAAACCAGTCGAATATTTTTTCATTTACTATATTTTTTGATTTTAGAAATTCCCCTGTCAATTGGTAATCGTGGTTACAATCTCTTTCGCCAAGTTCACTATCTAAAAAGTCAAACAGCTCAAGAATTATATCCTTGTCTATGGGTAGATTATTTAAGAACTTTTCTTGTTCTTTTTGAGCTAATTCTCGATGAAGCTTTTTCCTTCTTTCTTTTTCTGCTTTTGTTGGCATATCTTTTTTTCAAAATTGGCTATAACGGCAGTCTGTCTAAAAACCAGTTCCGGGGGATCTTGTTTTTAGCAGGCATAGCTTAATTAAGGGTTGTTTTT
>NZ_JBQYLI010000042.1:0-1135 GCF_052690465.1 Sunxiuqinia sp. A32 | reverse complement strand
CCTATCCCCTTCAACAAATTCATGCATATATTCCCAGGTTAAAAGATCTTTTGACCGGAAAAGATAGTCAGCCCTTATTGGCTTACCTCCCGGGCCTTTGTGGGACCGACCAGCTGAAAGTGAATAGTAAATACTATCTTTCTTCCAGATAGAGGGATCGAATACGTCATAGGGCAGAGGAAAACCACTACCACTCTTAATCGGAATAACTGCCTTTCCTCCAAGCTTTTCCCAGTTCAATAATAGTGGATCTTCGGATACTGCAACCATATTCCCCTCTCTCGTCCCATGGTACATTGCAATTACTCGATCATCCTCAACATATGTCGCACCGGAAAAACAAGCATGTTCCGGACTTGGATAAATTGCATAGGGCAAATCTTTCCAGTGTATAAGGTTATCACTCACAGCATGCCCCCAATGTTGACGGGGATCTTCGGGTGGATAACCCTGGTAAAATAAATGCCAACGCCCCTGCCAATAACATAAACCATTTGGGTCGTTCAGCTTACTTTCAGGACTGGTAAAGTGGTAAACAGGACGAAACTTATCGCTCTCGAAGTTCGCTCTTGAATCCCTAAAACGTTGAATGAGATAATTGGTCTCTAATTCCTGTTTTTGTATCTCAAAATCATTCGAAAAATGATATTGGGGGACTAATGATTCGTTATTTTGTGCCTGCGCCCTGAACAGAATAGAACTTACAAACAACGACAAAATAAAGTGAGATTTTCTTAAATAATATATTGTTTTCATTGTAAAAAAGTATGAATGTATTTTCTGCTTTCTGAAGCAATTTTTTTCATATAAAAAATGCTTATAGATAATTATCGCATTCCCTCTTATTCAGTAATTATCAATAATTGTCTTTGTATTGAAAGGAATATGAATTGTTAGAAAATCTTACCTAAACAACGCCTTAAAAGTAACGTCACAAATTCATTTCAATCAAAATGATTTTCCTGATTCAGATCCCAATTAATCGTTTTTGATTAGGCTAGAAGAGCACAAAATTTGACTTTTATATCAAGTACTACTCTTCCCAAATATCTTTCATTTGATAGGCATCCAGTGATACCAATTTACTATCTTCTCCTTGTGAACGTAGAGAAACACCCAAACTATCATCCCGACC
>NZ_JBQYLI010000041.1:0-1155 GCF_052690465.1 Sunxiuqinia sp. A32 | reverse complement strand
TGTAAGTCTTCAGCCTAATTTGGACAGATGGGTATAAAAATTAAGAGATGGTTTTCTTAATTTAATAACCATAAAAGTTCAAAGGATGAATGACAAAAAACAAAGTGCCGAATCGAAGATAAAAGAGATCCGTCGGCATACACGCAAGAAGTATTCAGCAGAAGAAAAAATCAGGATTGTAATAGAAGGATTAAGAGGTGAAAGCAGTATAGCCGAGCTTTGTCGCCGGGAAGGAATCAATGCTAATCTTTACTACAGTTGGAGCAAGGATTTTCTTGAAGCGGGTAAAAAGCGATTAAGTGGTGATATTGTAAGAGAGGCGAATACAACAGAAGTTCAGCACCTAAAAAGCGAGAATACGGACTTAAAACAGCTTGTTGCTGAGTTAAGTTTGGAGAACAGGATGCTTAAAAAAAATCAGAGTGGTATCGGATAAACTACAAGTACATGAGACGAAGTGCCAGTGAAAAGATGGAAGTCATCCGGATTGTTCAGGATTCGGAACTTGGCGTAAAACGTACTCTTGAAGAGCTCGGGATATCACGTAGCACGTTTTATGAGTGGTATAGTCGATATCTTACTGACGGCTTTGATGGGCTCAAACCAAGAGTTCAGAAACGCAGCTCGTTCTGGAATAAAATCCCGGCAAAAGAAAGGCAAACAGTTGTAGAAACAGCTTTGGAGATGACCGAACTTTCACCCCGTGAACTTGCGTTTCATATTACAGATCGGCAAGGCTGGTTTATCAGCGAATCCAGTGTTTACAGGATATTGAAGGAACGCAACCTGATCACCAGCCCGGCATGGATTGTAATGAGTGCAGCCGACGAGTTAAAAAAAAAAAACACACGGGTTCACCAGCAATGGCAAACCGATTTTACTTACTTCAAGATCATCGGTTGGGGCTGGTACTACCTTGCCACGGTTTTGGACGATTATTCACGTTACATTATAGCCTGGGAGCTGAGTACAAACATGGAGTCTGCAGATGCAATGAGAATCGTAAACAAAGCACTTGATAATGCCGGGATATCAGAAACGAACCGCCCCCGGTTGTTATCGGATAACGGATCATGTTACATCTCGAACGAGTTTCAGAAGTTTATCGACGACAACGATATGAAACATGTTCGTGGAGCGCCGTATCATCCGCAA
>NZ_JBQYLI010000040.1:0-1474 GCF_052690465.1 Sunxiuqinia sp. A32 | reverse complement strand
TGTCATCTACTGAAATAGCTTGACGCGAAAAAACGTCAAGAAATGAAAAAAGGAAAAGAGCTCATGCTAACCGACAGCATGGAAGGATTTGAAGAAAAGAAAATTGATTACAATTCCTATGAGGTCAGTTTCCGTCGTTGGCTGGTAAGCCAGATTGATTCAGGTAATATGAGCAACCAGGAGGCCCGCGAACGATTTTCCCTGCCGCCGTGGGAATATAAAAAGATTATAAGGCGCTGGCAGGAAAGGTATTCTGATGAAATCCACTTAACTTTGCGATCTATGAGTTCAAAAGAAAGGACAGACCAAAAAGCGTTGGAGAAACGGATCAAGGAGCTGGAGAAACAGCTGGAGTTGGCGCAAATGAAAAACGTTGCGCTGAACACGATGATCGATATTGCCGAGACCGACTACAAACTTGAGATCAGAAAAAAGTCTGGCCCCAAACAGTAGACGTACTGGCACACATGTACCCGTTGGTATCCAAAGGGGCACTATGTGGACTGTTTGGGTTTAGCCGCCAGGCTTGGTATTACAACAAGAAGCGCCAATCAGGGCTGCAAATGCAGGAAGTTTTTATATTAAGCTTAGTAAGGGAGTTGCGCAAAGAGCACAAGCGGATGGGGGCAGAAAAGCTCCATTGTTTGATCACGCCGACACTACAGGAACATAACATCAAATATGGCAGGGATAAATTTTACTTTCTTTTACGGGAACACAGCCTGCTTGTAAAACAGCGCAGGCGTGGCCCCAAAACAACCAATTCAAACCATTTTTATCGCAAATACCCCAACCTGATCAGGGATATCGAGCTGCTCAGTCCCGGGCGCTTGTGGGTAAGCGACATTACGTATATCCGCACCGAAAAAGGGTTTGTTTACCTTTCGCTGGTTACCGATGCCTATTCGAAGAAAATAGTAGGCTGGTGCCTGTGGCCCGACCTGACCAGCGAAGGTGCTTTAAATGCCCTGCGCATGGCAGTGGCCGGCGAAGGGGTAAAACCAGGGCTTATCCACCATTCCGACCGTGGGATACAGTATTGTTGCAACGACTATGTGAACTACCTGAAAGGCTCTAAAATAAATATCTCGATGACCGAAAATGGCGATCCTTACGAGAATGCTATAGCCGAACGGATAAACGGGATCTTAAAAGATGAATATGGTTTAAACGAAACATTTGCCGATTATCATGCAGCCCTTGAAGCGACCAAAGTTGCTGTTTATAAATACAACAACAAGCGTCCGCACCGAAGTGTGAACATGATGTTCCCGGTACAGGCCCATGGGCAAAGTGGCCCATTGAAAAAGCACTGGAAAAAACGCAAATACCCGGTGTCGGAAAAAACAGGGAATAACTCAGGTAGTGTCCTTGAAAAACAGGAATAAAATCAAAAAAGAACGGCAAAAACAGAAGTTTAGGTTTAACTTGCCTTCGCTTTTAGAAACGTGAAAGACAACTTTATCATTTATCA
>NZ_JBQYLI010000039.1:0-1768 GCF_052690465.1 Sunxiuqinia sp. A32 | reverse complement strand
CAAAAAATAACCGCAACTCTCACCGCGGATAAACCTATTTCTTACTACTAAATTCTTCTCGTTTTGAACTCCCTAATGTTTCCCTGTTTCCAGCTCCAGTATTACGGGGCGGCAAAGTTAGAAAGCTTTTTTATTTCTGCAAAATTTTAAAGCTTTTTTTCTAATCTTTTTTTTTGCCGCGAACCAGTTTCTTTTCTTACGAAATTACAACCCGAAAGTTGTAACCGGTTCTTCTCAAAATGTCGTTGAACGTTTGCTCTGAAAGCGGCTGCAAAGTAAAGTCTTTATTTTTGATTCTCCAAATGTTTTTTCAAACTTTTTTTCGCCGGTTTTAACCAGCTCAAAAATAAATCTATATTCCTCAAAACCCCTTTAGAACTTGCCTTCCAGGTCTCCCGGTATAGCACCGTTATTCCCTTTTAGCGGCTGCAAATATAGACACCTTTTTTATTCTGACAAGCGCTGGATTAAACTTTTTTCATCATACCAAAGAGAGAACTCGAAATAAACACTGAACACCAACACCTTAACGCCTAAAAAAAAATCAAACAATTTTGAATAAAATATTCGCTCCTATATTAGAACAACTAATACTCTATAAAGGTTACTCTATTTTACAGCATATCGTCCCTTCACATAATATGGAATAACTGGCACTTTCACCCTTCAAATCTTGAAATAATAAGCACAAAAGACTAACTCTATCCTATATATTACCTAAAACTTCGTTGAAAATAGTTTGAAATAGATGTTTGATTAACCACATATCTTTAAAATTTATTCAATGGAATCGTTCAAGGACATGCTAAACTGATGATTTCTGTCCAAAATAACCTGGGTTGTCAATATAAATTCATCAAATGAATCCATCAGAAATCTTTTTGAAACCTGAATTGTTGATGAATTTGATCCTTTGTATATAATAATAAATAGAAAAAACTGTCGTTCTCAATTAAACTAATAGCTTTTGGACGTAACTTGCAAGCAGATTTTAGTATTTTAATATTAATTCGGTAAATGATATCAAGATGAAAATTCAGTATACTCCCATCAAAAAATATATCCTCATCCTGTTAGTTTCTATTCTTCCAGGCATATCTATTGCCCAGGTAACATCATTCAATGCAGTTTTTGATACGATAAGCCTGGGTGAGCAATTTGATTATTTGTATAAAAAATCAAGCACCTACGAAGAATACAAGGTGATGCGAATTAGTGGATATCAACGAATCAAGCAAAACTCTCTGGATAGTATTCAACGTTACAAGAAAGAAATCACCACATTGAGCCAGGAAATAGACAAGTTCAATACCAATTTGAACATCAGTAATTCTGAGATTGAAAACTTAAAGGAAGAATTAGTTGCAACTCAAAATTCAAAGGACAGTATCCGTCTTCTTGGTATAGAAGTTTCAAAAGGAACATACAATTTAATCATGTGGGTATTGTTGCTGGCAATTTCTGCTGCGGCTGTCATTTTATTCATGCTCTATAAAAGGGGGCATCATGTAGTGACGGAAACGAAAAAAAGGTTGGCAGAAGTTCAAGAAGAATTTGAGAAGCATCGTAAGAATGCTTTGACTCGTGAGCAAAAACTCGCACGAGAGCTCATGGATGTCAAACTAAAATATAAAGGCCGATAATAAACCGAAAGACTACACCGGCAATTATCCCTACAATATATAGACACAAAAGAAGAGGCTGTCTCAAAAGAGATGGCCTCTTTTTATTTTCAGCGAAGAGTGGGAAAAAGATTGAAAGTTATCAA
>NZ_JBQYLI010000038.1:0-5461 GCF_052690465.1 Sunxiuqinia sp. A32 | reverse complement strand
AAATAAAAAACCCTGTGCTCTGGAGAACACAGGGTTTGGAAAGATTGGCGACGACCTACTCTCCCACATTTCTGCAGTACCATCGGCGCTGGCGGGCTTAACTTCTCTGTTCGGAATGGGAAGAGGTGGGGCCCCGCCGCAATAGTCACCTAAAATCGTTGATTGCTTAACGCAACACTTAAATATTTTCAACATATTGGGATGAATGAAAAGTAATAACCAACCTTAAAAAATCCAGGGAAAGTCTTCGGGCAATTAGTACTGCTCGGCTTTGCCATCACTGACTTTACACCTGCAGCCTATCAACGTGGTAGTCTCCCACGGCCCTTAAAGGAAATCTCATCTTGAGGCAGGCTTCGTGCTTAGATGCTTTCAGCACTTATCCCTTCCATACATAGCTACCCTGCAATGCAGCTGGCGCCACAACAGGTACACTAGAGGTATGTCCACCGCGGTCCTCTCGTACTAGCAGCAGGTCCTCTCAAATTTCCAACGCCCACAACAGATAGGGACCGAACTGTCTCACGACGTTCTGAACCCAGCTCGCGTGCCACTTTAATGGGCGAACAGCCCAACCCTTGGGACCTTCTCCAGCCCCAGGATGTGACGAGCCGACATCGAGGTGCCAAACCGCTCCGTCGATATGAGCTCTTGGGAGCGATCAGCCTGTTATCCCCGGAGTACCTTTTATCCTTTGAGCGATGGCCCTTCCATGCGGAACCACCGGATCACTATGCTCTAGTTTCCTACCTGGTCGACTTGTCAGTCTCACAGTCAAGCGCGCTTATACCATTATGCTCTACTGACGGTTACCAATCGTCATGAGCGCACCTTTAGAAGCCTCCGTTACTCTTTTGGAGGCGACCACCCCAGTCAAACTACCCACCACACACTGTCCTTCTTGCGAAGTTAGGTCCCGGATAAGCAAAGGGACGTATTTCAAGGATGGCTCCACGAACCCTGGCGAGCCCGCTTCATAGCCTCCGTCCTATCCTACACATCACTTACCCAGAATCAATGTGAAGTTGCAGTAAAGGTTCACGGGGTCTTTCCGTCCCGTTGCGGGTACCCGGCATCTTCACCGAGACTACAATTTCACCGAGCTCATGGCCGAGACAGTGCGCACATCGTTACACCATTCGTGCAGGTCGGAACTTACCCGACAAGGAATTTCGCTACCTTAGGACCGTTATAGTTACGGCCGCCGTTTACCGGGGCTTCATTTCAGCGCTTCTCCGAAGATAACGCCCCCACTTAACCTTCCGGCACCGGGCAGGTGTCAGGCCTTATACATCATCTTTCGATTTAGCAAAGCCATGTGTTTTTGATAAACAGTCGCATGCGCCTTTTCACTGCGGCTCTACCGGAGTAGAGCGCCCCTTCTCCCGAAGTTACGGGGCGATTTTGCCTAGTTCCTTAGCCATGAATCACTCGAGCGCCTCAGGATTCTCTCCTTGACTACCTGTGTCGGTTTGCGGTACGGGCCTTGTATACCTGAAGCTTAGAGGTTTTTCTCGGAAGCCCTTAGGGACACTATCCGCTTGCCCGAAGGCTCACGGTACTGTCAGGTTTCGGCTCAAGTGGCGGATTTGCCTACCACTCTCAACACCTACGCCCTTTAACGTACTATTCCGTCAGTACGCGGTCCTTTCATCACTTCGTCACCCCATCGCAGTATACAAGGGTATTGGAATATTAACCAATTGTCCATCGGGTTCGCCCCTCGGCTACCCCTTAGGTCCCGACTAACCCTGATCCGATTAGCGTTGATCAGGAAACCTTAGTCTATCGGCGAGCAGGTTTCTCACCTGCTTTGTCGTTACTTATGCCTACATTTGCTTTTCCAGACGCTCCACGGCCCCTCACGACACCGCTTCAACGCAGACTGGAATGCTCCCCTACCATAAATCCATAGCTTCGGTGGTATGTTTAATGCCCGATTATTATCCACGCCCAATCGCTCGACTAGTGAGCTGTTACGCACTCTTTAAATGAATGGCTGCTTCCAAGCCAACATCCTAGCTGTCTAAGCAATCGGACCTCGTTTGTTCAACTTAACATACACTTGGGGACCTTAGCTGATGGTCTGGGTTCTTTCCCTCTCGGACATGGACCTTAGCACCCATGCCCTCACTGCTGGTAAGCATCTTATAGCATTCGGAGTTTGTCTGGATTTGATAGGCGGTGAAGCCCTCGCATCCAATCAGTAGCTCTACCTCTATAAGACTCATAACCAACGCTGCACCTAAATGCATTTCGGGGAGTACGAGCTATTTCCCAGTTTGATTGGCCTTTCACCCCTACCCACAGTTCATCCAAAAACTTTTCAACGTTTCCTGGTTCGGTCCTCCATCCCGTGTTACCGGGACTTCAACCTGACCATGGGTAGATCACCAAGGTTTCGCGTCTAGCGCCACTGACTAAAGCGCCCTATTCAGACTCGCTTTCGCTTCGGCTCCGTGTCTTAAACACTTAACCTCGCCAGTGACGACTAACTCGTAGGCTCATTATGCAAAAGGCACGCAGTCATCCGTCAGAAGACGGACTCCTACAGCTTGTAAGCGTACGGTTTCAGGTACTTTTTCACTCCCCTGTTCGGGGTGCTTTTCACCTTTCCCTCACGGTACTGGTTCACTATCGGTCTCTCAGTAGTATTTAGCCTTACCAGATGGTCCTGGCAGATTCAGACAGGATTTCTCGTGTCCCGCCCTACTCAGGGTACCACTATCATTTTAACAATTTACATGTAAGGGGCTGTCACCCGCTTTGGCCAGACTTTCCAGACTGTTCCATTTAATGTTAAAACAAATGTTGTGGCCCTACAACCCCACCATTGCCGAAACAATGATGGTTTAGGCTGTTCCGCGTTCGCTCGCCACTACTTACGGAATCACTATTGTTTTCTCTTCCTCCGGGTACTTAGATGTTTCAGTTCCCCGGGTTAGCTTCCTGCATTGCAGGATATCCTCGAAAGGATGGGTTGTCCCATTCGGAAACCCACGGATCAAAGGTTATTTGCACCTCCCCGCGGTTTATCGCAGCTTATCACGTCCTTCATCGCCTCTGAGAGCCAAGGCATCCCCCGTACGCCCTTAATAACTTTCTCCTATGATTATTTTTTAAGGTTGAATGTACTTCACATTCAATATTTCCCAACATGTCAAAGAACTTTAAAGCTGGCAAGTGTATTAGCTGTGAATCCTGATAATTAAAAGCCTTAATTACTGATCATACACAACTACTTAACCGCTTAACGTTGATACATCCGGATTCGAACCGAATCTTTACACCTCCTGGCGTATCAGTTGTTCCAATATTTTTATGAACTTGTGTTTATTGACTTTTTTTGTCTCTTTCACACTTATACTCCGTACTTATGTACTTTGTAATTGTTTGTGGAGAATAAGGGAGTCGAACCCTTGACCTCTAGAATGCAAATCTAGCGCTCTAGCCAACTGAGCTAATCCCCCGTTTTCAAGTTAAAAGTCAAAAGTGTTAGTCAAAACTGTGTTTTGCCTTTTTTACTTTTTCCTTTTGCCTTAGGCAGTAGTCCCGCCCAGACTTGAACTGGGGACCTCTACATTATCAGTGTAGCGCTCTAACCAGCTGAGCTACGGGACTGTCTTTAATGGCTTTGGCTTCAAGCCTCAAGCTATAAGCTGACAGCTTTCCGCGTTTTGCTCTTATATTTTTTAAAAAGGTAGTGATAAAGAAAAAATGCCTCAGTCTTAAACCAAGCTCCAGAAAGGAGGTGTTCCAGCCACACCTTCCGGTACGGCTACCTTGTTACGACTTAACCCCAGTCATTAGTTTTACCCTAGGCCGCTCCTTGCGGTCACAGACTTCAGGTACCCCCAACTTCCATGGTTTGACGGGCGGTGTGTACAAGGCCCGGGAACGTATTCACCGCGCCATGGCTGATGCGCGATTACTAGCGAATCCAGCTTCACGAAGTCGGGTTGCAGACTTCGATCCGAACTGAGACCGGCTTTAGAGATTAGCATCTAGTCACCTAGTAGCTGCCCTTTGTACCGGCCATTGTAACACGTGTGTAGCCCTGGACATAAGGGCCGTGCTGATTTGACGTCATCCCCACCTTCCTCTCACCTTACGGTGGCAGTCCCGTTAGAGTCCCCAGCCAAACTGATGGTAACTAACGGTAAGGGTTGCGCTCGTTATGGGACTTAACCCGACACCTCACGGCACGAGCTGACGACAACCATGCAGCACCTTGCAAAACGTCCGAAGAAGGACCCCTTTCAGGGTCTGTCGTTCTGCATTTAAGTCCAGGTAAGGTTCCTCGCGTATCATCGAATTAAACCACATGTTCCTCCGCTTGTGCGGGCCCCCGTCAATTCCTTTGAGTTTCACTGTTGCCAACGTACTCCCCAGGTGGCTCACTTAATGCTTTCGCTTGGCCGCATACTGTGTATCGCATACAGCGAGTGAGCATCGTTTACGGCGTGGACTACCAGGGTATCTAATCCTGTTCGCTCCCCACGCTTTCGTACCTCAGTGTCAGTTATAGTTTAGTAAGCTGCCTTCGCAATCGGGGTTCTGTGTAATATCTAAGCATTTCACCGCTACACTACACATTCCGCTTACCTCAACTATACTCAAGCTTTGCAGTATCAATGGCAGTTCTACCGTTAAGCGGCAGGATTTCACCACTGACTTACAAAGCCACCTACGTACCCTTTAAACCCAATGAATCCGGATAACGCTTGGATCCTCCGTATTACCGCGGCTGCTGGCACGGAGTTAGCCGATCCTTATTCCTGCACTACCGTCAAAACCTTACACGTAAGGCACATTCTTGGTGCAGAAAAGAAGTTTACAATACATAGTACATTCATCCTTCACGCGGGATGGCTGGTTCAGGCTTGCGCCCATTGACCAATATTCCTCACTGCTGCCTCCCGTAGGAGTCTGGTCCGTGTCTCAGTACCAGTGTGGGGGATCATCCTCTCAGAACCCCTAGGCATCGTAGTCTTGGTGAGCCGTTACCTCGCCAACTAACTAATGCCACGCATGCCCATCTCAAACCGATAAATCTTTAATTTGTAAACCATGCGGTAAACAAATACTATGGGGTATTAATCCAAGTTTCCCTGGGCTATCCCCCTGTTTGAGGTAGGTTGCATACGCGTTACGCACCCGTGCGCCGGTCGTCATCAGTCCGAAGACCATGTTACCCCTCGACTTGCATGTGTTAGGCCTCCCGCTAGCGTTCATCCTGAGCCAGGATCAAACTCTTCGTTGTATAAAAAATTGTTAGGGTCCGAAAACCCAATCTTGTCTAGCTCGTGGATTAAAACTGTTTAATAGCAATTCTTCCTTATCTTTCTACCTTTTCAATATTTTCAATGAACTTATCTTTTTCGCAAAAAATAACCGCAACTCTCACCGCGGATAAACCTATTTCTTACTACTAAATTCTTCTCGTTTTGAACTCCCTAAT
>NZ_JBQYLI010000037.1:0-12556 GCF_052690465.1 Sunxiuqinia sp. A32 | reverse complement strand
ACTTTACCATTTACCAGGATGTTGGCAGGGCCGATGGACTTTACTCCGGGAGCAATGCATAATGCCCATTTGAAAGATTTCAAAATTAGCCATAGTAATCCAATGAGTATAGGTACGCGCTGCCACCAGCTGGCCATGTACGTTGTGTATGATGCTCCTTTGCAAATGCTGTCCGATAGTCCAAGCAATTATTATAAAGAGGAAGAATGTACCCGGTTCCTGAGCAAAATGAAGACAGTATGGGACGAGACCAAAATTTTGGATGCCAAAGTTGCTGATTATATTGTTACTGCAAAAAGAAGTGGAGAAGATTGGTACCTGGGTGCAATGACTGATGCGGATGCACGTACGTTGGATATTGATCTTTCATTTTTGGGTGAAGGAGAATATGAGATAGAAATTATGCAGGATGGCGTCAACGTAGGCAAAGCAGCTGTTGATTATTCACATATCACCAAAAAAGTGAATAAAAACTCAACGATTGAAATTCCAATGGCGTCTGGTGGTGGCTGGGCAGCCATCTGCAAAAAACTTTAAGAGACACGTTCATTTGCTTAGAGCGAACCTTTCTTATTCTAAGTAATTATTAACTATTTAAGCCCTTCAGAAACATATCCTGAAGGGCTTTTGGTTTTGAATTGAGCACAATTAAACTGTTCAACATACGCACGATTAATAGTTGCAATACCATCCAATGAAAATAGCCCCTTAGAAATATACATTTAAGGGGCTACTTGGTTATCCAGACTTTTCAAAAATCGTTTCATTGCTACTTTCATTCAATTTCTTTTTATTTGTAAATCTTGTTTTAACCACTTTTGTTATTCATGCTTGAGCAGACTACAAATAAAATGCATTTAATATGGAAACGTTTTCTTGAAGATGACAAGGAGGCTTTTGCAGAAATTTACAATGCATTTGTGGATGATTTGTTTCGTTACGGAACTAAGCTGTGCCAAGATGTTGAGTTAGTGAAGGATGTCATTCAGGAAACTTTTTTGGATTTATACCTTAATCGAAAAAAAAACAAAGTTCAAGTTGACCATTTGAAGTTTTATCTCATCCTGTCACTAAAAAGGAATTTAATCCGAAAGATGCAAAAAGGCCGTAAAATCGAAAACCGGCCTATTGTTGAGTCTGATTTATTTGACACTCAATATAGTTTTGAAGAACAAATAATCCGGGAAGAATCTGATTCTGAGGTCTGGAATAAGGTGATTAATGCGATGAAGCAATTGCCACCGAAACAAAAAGAGGCAATCTATCTGAGATTTAACCAGTCGCTGGAATACGATGAAATTTCACAGATGCTTGATATTTCTGTTGAGTCCGTGCGAAAACAGGTATATCGGGCAATTAAGGCTGTTCGGGATCAACTCAATGAAAACGAACTTACACTCTTTTCAATTTTTATCCGGCATAAACTTGATTTAGCAATCAGTAATTTTAGTGAAATTAACTCAATGTCTTAAAAGTTTACTAAGATATTTGCTTGTAAGTAGCTTGTCGTCAGTTTTTTTGTTGTTTTTTTGTTAAAAAAATCATTTTTTCTGTCCATGTTTTTCACCTTGATGTCCTTTTATAGAAAATACCATAACATCTATGGACAGGATCAGTCAATTTCTGGAGAATAAAAAGTTTATCGAATGGATCTTTAATCCATCGCCTGAATTAGACAGTTGGTGGGAAAACTATAAACAGGAAAATCCCAAAGAGGAAGCTAATTTATTGGTGGCTCAACGAATCGTTAAAAAGTTTCGTACAGAAGACAATAAGCTTTCAGAAAGCGAGAGAATAATTATCTTCTCAAGAATCCTAAAAGATATCGAGACGATTCAGGACAAGCGGAGAAAGCTTCACTTGGTTAATTCAATTTCAAAATACGCTGCAGTTGCTTTACTTTTCTTTGCAATTGGGGCACTTATATTCTATCAAAAAGACTATACCAATCCTCAATTTCTGACGCAGGAATTTATGCAAAATTCGCATAAGGATGTAACTACACTAATCCGTCCAGACGGGCAGCAAATTAAGACAGAGGAAGATAATTCAAAGTTTGTATATCAGCCAGCTCAGAATAAGTTGCTGGTAAATGATACCATTGAAGTTAAAAAAACGGGTAACTCGAATAATAATTTAATGAGCCAGTTGATTGTGCCCTTTGGAAAAACCTCGGAGGTTTTACTCGCCGATGGTACTAAAGTATACTTAAATGCAGGTAGCCGCTTAATTTATCCAGAAAAATTTGCAGGAAAGGAACGCGAGGTATTTTTAGATGGAGAAGCATTTTTCGAGGTGTCGAAAGATAAGAAACATCCTTTTATTGTGCAGACTTCGGAAATGAATGTGGAAGTTTTGGGGACGAAGTTTAATTTGATGGCATACGAATCAGATCCGGTTTACGAAACTGTTTTGACAGAAGGGAAAGTGAGGATTCGTAAAAATATTGCCGGGGTATTTAACAAATCAGTCGATCTGGAACCAAATCAACTAGCTTCATTTTATCGATCATTAAAAGAGGTTGAAGTTAAGGATGTTAGTGTTGAAAATTACGTCTTGTGGAAGGATGGTATGTTAAAGTTTGCCAGTACCGATTTAAGCTATGTGATCAAGAAGTTGGAACGCTTTTACAATATTCGCTTTAACCTGGTTGATTACAGGATGGGAAAGATGAAGATATCAGGAAAATTGGAACTGAAGGGGACAAAAGATGATGTTTTGGATGTTCTAGCCAACACCGCTTCGGTTAAGATTACCAATAAAGGAGGAAACTACTATGAAATAACAGAATAAAAAAAGCCGGAAAAGTGTTCCCGCACTGCCCGGCTCATCGATTAAAAATAAATTTCTAATCATTTAACAAATCAAATTTATGGAAAAAAAATGTAAAAAACCATTTCCTCCGGGTGAGGAAGTGGAAAAAATCTGGAGAAAGATGAAACTAACAGCCTTATTTATTCTTTTGGTATTTGCTTCGTTTGCAAATAGTTTTTCCCAATCAACTAAACTTACGCTAAATTACCAAGGGGTTGATATTCGGGAAGTTCTGCAATCAATTGAAGACGAATCAAATTTTATTTTTTTATATAAAGACGAAATTTTCGATTTTAAGAAAAAGTATTCTCTAAATGTTGAGAACGAGCGCATTGAGAATATTCTTGAAGCTATCTGCAAACAAGCAAATGTGGATTACGAAATAAGGGATCGCCAGATTATTCTGAAAGAGCCTTCCATTAAGCTTGGTGAAATTACAATTCAACAAAAAAAGACTGTCGAAGGAAATGTGACTGATAGTTCTGGAATTCCGCTTCCTGGAGTAACCGTGGTGGTAAAAGGAACTACGCAGGGAACCATTACCGATCCGGATGGAAATTATTCTTTGTCAGATGTGCCGTCTGATGCCATTTTGGTTTTTTCTTTTGTAGGAATGAAAACACTGCAAGTTCCGGTCGCGGGAAAAGTTTCAATTAATGCGGTTATGGAGGAAGATTCGATTGGTATTGAAGAGGTTGTGGCAATTGGTTATGGGTCGGCAAAAAAACGTGATGTAACTGGTGCAATGGGCTCAGTTCGATCAGAAGAAATTACCCGGACAAATCCAGTACAGCCTACAAGTGCATTGCAAGGAACAGTGGCTGGGGTAAATGTTAATAAACGAAATTCTCGTCCGGGAGCAGAATATACAATTGATATTCGTGGCTTACATTCTATTGATTTTAGCAGTGAACCTCTTGTTGTCATTGACGGAGTAATGGGTGGTCGTTTAAGCACCTTAAATCCAAGTGATATTGAGTCGATGGATGTGTTGAAAGATGCATCGGCCACAGCAATTTATGGTGCGCGTGGAGCAAATGGAGTCATTATCGTTACTACAAAAAAAGGAATTTCAGGAAAAACGAAAGTTACTTACGATGGTTATGTTGGCGTAAAGGTTCCATCAAATCTTCCTGATCTGATGACTGCCCAGGAGTTCTATCATGCGTATAATGATGTTGTTATCGCAGAGAAACCAGGTGCTACACCTGTTTGGACGACAGCAGAGCTGGCTAATATTGAAGCAGGTAAATCAGCTGACTGGGTTGATCTGGTTACTGATCCTTCGGTGCAAACCAGCCATGTTGTAGCATTGTCTGGTGGAAATGAGAATGCAACTCATTATTTTTCCGCTGGTTATCTGAGTGAAAAAGGTAATTTGCTGTATACGGGTTATGAGCGGTTTAACCTTAAAGGAAGTATAGAAAGCAAATTGAATGATGTTGTGAAAGTAGGATTCAATTCTTATTATACTTATAGCATTCAAAACCTGGGATCGAATGAGGCGTTGCGTGCTGCTTATCGTGTTAGGCCGACTGGAACTATATACTATGATGACCTGACCAATCCTTCCGAAACCAGCGATAAAGATGTAGATGGATACGCATTCTGGATGGGGATCAAAGATAAACAAATTGAAAATCCACTT
The DNA here is from genome assembly GCF_052690465.1 of Sunxiuqinia sp. A32. Lineage (NCBI taxonomy): Bacteria > Pseudomonadati > Bacteroidota > Bacteroidia > Marinilabiliales > Prolixibacteraceae > Sunxiuqinia > Sunxiuqinia sp. A32. The sequence continues at coordinate 8,094 of NZ_JBQYLI010000037.1, read as the reverse complement.
CATGAAGTGCAACGTAAAAATTTTCAGGACGAAACACGCGTTTCCAGTTTTCTGGGAAATGGTTTTATTGAATTAACACCACTAAAAGGACTTTCCTTTAAATCATCCTTATCAACATCTGTTTATAATAGTCGACACGGTGTTTATAAAGGAACTGATACTAAAAGCAGGATAAATAAACTTCCAGTAGCCACTAATTCATTTAATTTGAATACATCCTGGACATGGGACAATATTTTGAATTACAAACTGAAAACAGGAGTGCATGATTTTAACATCACAGCAGCGCAGAGTGCACTAAAAGAAAGGTTTGAAAGTGCTGGAACGAATGTTGAGAACCTACCATATAATTCTAGGTGGTATGCATTTAATACTGCTGCAACAATTAAAAGCACAGCGAGTAATTTGGTTGAGCGTTCTATTTTTTCATTTATGGGACGTGTAAATTACATTTACGATGATAGATATCTACTGACGCTCACTGGTCGTTATGACGGGTCATCAGTTTTAGCAATTGGAAATAAATGGGCTTTCTTTCCCTCATTAGCATTTGCATGGCGAGCTGGAGAAGAACAATTTATAAAAGATCTTAATCTATTTTCCGACCTTAAAGTTCGTTTAAGCTATGGACAGGTTGGTAATGACGTGGTTCAACCATATAGCACACAAGCTTATCTTGGCAAAACCTCGTATGACTTTAATGGTACTGAGGCTTATGGATACACGCCAAACAATATTGGAAATGCCGATTTGAAATGGGAAAATAGTTCTGAAGTTAACTTTGGCTTGAATATGGGGTTTATGAATAATCGGATTCGGATTGATGCTGAATACTATGACAAAAAAACGAATGACCTGATACAGAATGTAGCACTACCTACTTCACTGGGATTTGAGTCGGTTACTGCAAATGTTGGAAAACTTGTTAACCGAGGTATTGAAATTTCTGTTAATTCTGTTAATATTCAGAATACAAATTTTAATTGGAGTACAACATTAAATTTCTCAACTAACCATAACGAGATACTTGAATTATATGGTGGAACGGTAACCCGAGATATTGCTAACAACTTGTTTGTTGGCGAATCGTTACTTACAAACTATTACTACGAATTTGATGGAATATGGCAATTGGATGAAGCCGTTGAAGCTGCAAAGTATGGACAAATTCCTGGTTCGGTAAAAGTTGTAGATCAAAATAATGATGGAAAAATATCCTCTTCTGCTGATGCAGATGACCGTGTAGTTTTAGGAAATCAACTCCCAAAATGGATCGGAGGTATCACAAACACATTTACGTATAAAAACTGGGATCTTTCCTTTATGATTTATACAAGGCAAGGAGTTCAGTTTAGAAATTCACTATTGTCAGGTACAATGGGGGAACTGGGAAGTTCTCGTTATAATAGGTTAAACCTGAACTATTGGACAGAGGATAATCCAACTAACGATTATTTTGGCGTTTGGCAATCAAATCCGTACCGTCAGGCAATACAATATAAAGATGCTAGTTTCTGGAGAATCTCAAATTTGACACTGGGATATAATCTTCCTGATGAGTTGCTTAATAGGTTGAAGTTTAGTGGTGTGAGATGTTATATTCAAGCCAATAACTTAGCTGTATTTACAAAAGAGAAAAATATTTGGATGGATCCTGAATTTAATTCAGGCACCTATGGAGACGATGTGCCAAATTCCACATTCATTTTTGGTATTAATTTATCTTTCTAGCTCGATTTAAAATAAAAAATATGAAAATGAAAAATAATATAATATTTCATGTGCTGTTTGCACTGCTGCTGATAGTAATTGTTTCTAGCTGCGATGATTTTTTGAAAGAGGAATCAATTTCAAACGTAACTTCAGATTCTTATATAGTAGATGAGGCTGGATACGAGGATCTTGTTAAGTCGTGTTATCCTTTGTTACGAGACATGATCAGCTCTCAGGATCAAATCAATTTGGGTTTAAATGGAACAGATATTTTCACACAAGGAGAATTTGATAATCCAGCTAAATCTTCAGCAAGTCCCTTTGAAATGTACGATGTAACATTAAACTCATCATCTGGAGAATTATCCGATTTCTGGGATATTCTATATCGGGAAATTGGACGTACCAATACGGCTATTGGACGTGCGGAGGGAATATCTTATTCGGATCCAGCAACAAAAGAAGTACGGGTTGGTGAAGCTAAGTTTCTGAGGGCATTAAGCTATTTTTATTTGGTACAAACATGGGGAGACGTACCAATGCCTTTAACTGAAACTATTACCCCGAAAAAAGATGTGGAGAGGGTTCCTTCTGCCGAAATCTACACACAAATTCTAAAAGATTTAACTGAAGCCGAGGCTGTACTGCCAGTAACAGCAACAGATTATGGAAGAGCAACAAAAGGTGCAGCACAGTTTCTTTTGGCAAAAGTTTATCTTACTCGCGGATGGAATTTTGATAATTCATTGGGAGGCAGTGCTGACGATTTTCAGCAAGCATTAACTTGGGCTGACAAGGTTATTGCCGCCTATCCATTGGTGTCACAATACAAAACTTTATTTCCGCTTCATGATGAAAATCCATTGCAACAATATAATGGAACACAGAATGATCAAAATAGTGAGGTAGTTTTTGCAGTTCAGTATAGCTCTGACATCCTGACTTATGGAAACGAGACACAGAATGAACCTGGAAATTGCTACCATTCATTGTTTGGCGGTAGCGGAGAAACACTTCCTGGTAACGTTGGCAGAACCAGCGATTACAATAGACATTTAGCGCAGACAATCACTGCGCCAGCTATGTACCGTTTATTTGATCCAGAAAAAGATAGCCGATATGAACACAATTTCGTTGATGCACAATATGCATTGCAGGATGCAAATGAGTATATTGTAAATGATGAAGGCGTAAAAGTGAGCTATGAAAAAGGGGATACAGTAGCCTATTTCCCTCCTTGGAATAAAGTGTTGACTTTAAATGATAGAGGAATCGATATCGGTGGAACAAAAAAATACACGGTAATTACGATTGCTGATTATGGTAAAGCTCAAACTTCATTGATTAATGGATTAACTCCATTGATGTGGAAATTCTGGCAGCCGGGAATTCAGTATGGGAATGGATATGGAACCTTCGATTTTGCCTTGTTCCGTTCGGCAGAAGCTTATTTGATTGCAGCCGAAGCCATTGTAAAAGGAGCAGGAAACGGCACGCTGGGTTCGGCAGAAAATTATTACAATAAGGTAATCGACCGTGCAGTTGGTGTAGGTATTGACCCGCATTGTGCTAAATACCCTGAGGATATTACCTCAATGGAAACAGTTTCTTACAGGGCCACTGCAGCAAATATTACAATCGATTTGATTTTGGATGAAAGTGCCCGTGAACTAATGGGTGAGTTTAATCGCTGGTGGGATTTGAAACGTACTGGCAAACTGGTTGAACGAACAAAAAGTATGAATCCATGGGTTAAAAAATCAAACACCATAAAGGAAACACATTTACTTCGTCCAATTCCACAAACTGAAATCGACCGGTCTTCACCACAGATTTCACAAAATGATGGATACTAATTATTAGTTTTCTAAAATAATTTGAGAAGGAGAAAAAGCAGAAGCCTTTTCTCCTTCTCCTTTAAATATTAAGCATGTTGGTACTTATCCTCGATTAGATTACTTAGAATTTGTTGATTACAAAAACAATTATCATGAAAACATTTTTCTCAATTTTATCCATCGTTTTTATTTACACTTTCCCTGTTCAAGCTAAAAACTATACCATAACCGATTATGGTGCAGTTGGCGATGGAATAACCCTGACTACAAAAGCAATTCAAGGGGTGATTGATAAAGCATCAGAAAACGGGGGCGGTAAGGTTATTTTTCCAAAAGGGAAATTTATCTCCGGATTGTTGCACCTGAAGTCTGGTGTTGAATTGTTCTTCGAAGAGAATGCAATCTTATTTGGCAGCTCAAACCTTTCCGATTACTGTTCCGCAGATTTACTTAATGGAACGGGAATATCACTAAATGTTGGCAAATCACCTATGGCTTTGTTGGTTGCTTCAAATGTCGAGAATATAGCTATTTCAGGAAAAGGGACAATTGATGCAAACGGAAGAGCATTGGCATTAAATATTGATAGTCTTTACCATGCCGGGGTTATTGCAGAGCCAAAATACAACTATAGACGTATGAGACCTGGTGAAGGAAGCAGACCAGACCTTATTCATTTTTTTGGTTGTAAAAATGTGAGTCTCACGGGAGTTCATTTCAGAAATGCTTCATGCTGGGGATTGTCAATAGAACAGTGCAGTAATCTGGTACTCGACAAACTCAATATTTTTAGTCGGGCCTATTGGAATAATGATGGGATGGATATTACAGATTGTAAAAATGTGAAGATTACCAATTGCAATGTAAATTCCGCAGACGATGGAATATGTTTGAAATCGCATTCACCTGAGCATTGCAATGATTCAATTTATATTGCAGATTGCACAGTACGATCCAGTGCCAGTGCCATAAAATTTGGCACAGCTTCGCATGGTGGTTTTAAAAATGTTACCATCGAAAATATTCAGATTTTTGATACGTTTCGATCAGCAATAGCAATCGAATCCGTTGATGGAGGTGTGATTGAAAATATTAAAGTTTCAAACATCGTTGCCAAAAATACTGGTAACGCAATTTTTATCAGACTGGGGCACAGGAGAGGTGAAAAGCCGGGCACAATTAAAAATATCCACATTCACGATATAAAGGTGCAGGTTCCTTTTGGTCGGCCAGACATTGATTATGACATGCGTGGGCCGGAGGTCGATTTTTTCCATAACCCGTTTCCTTCATCTATTGTTGGGATACCAGGGCATAAAATTGAAAATGTCTTAATTGAAAATATTGAAATTGAATATCCCGGGCGTGCATCCAAAGGCATGGCATACCTGCCAATAACACGTTTACAACAGGTACCTGAACAGATAGAAGACTATCCTGAATTTTCAATGTTTAGAGAGCTCCCGGCTTGGGCATTTTATATCAGACATGCCAAAGGAGTAACATTTAAAAACATTGTGCTAAAGCTTAAAAATGATGATTTTCGCCCGGCATTTGTTTTGGATGACGTGAACGGTTTTAGCATTGAAAGTATCAAGCTGCCGGATGAAAAACAAACTGACCAAATAGTGTTGAAAAATGTGTCGGATGTTAAAACTAAGGTCAATAATAAACTTCTTTATAAAATAGAATAACAACTATGAATTAGTTTATGAATATTTTACCGTAGCTCGATAATCAGAACTGCTATATTTATTTCAGGTTAAAAGGCAAATTAAATGCTAAAAGTAAGGACTTCATCTAAATTCACAATATGAAAGAAAAATATTTCACATTAAAAATCATGGTTAATCAATTGTTTTTGAGGCTTGTATCTTTAATTTTACTACTCGTTATTAGCGTCTCATGTCAAATAACAGAAGAAACAGCTTCAAAGAATGAGGTGGTCGATCTGGTATACCCTCACCTGGATTCTGCCAACTCGCGCTGGTTTTTCTTTTCATCTGCCTGTCGACCATTTGGCATGGTGAACCTTAATCCTGATACGCAATTGGGTGGAGCCTGGGGAAGCGGTTACCGTTACAATACTGATACAGTTAAAGGCTTCAGTCATATTCATGCTTGGCAGCTGGCGGGGATTTCAGTTATGCCTGTAGCCGTTGATCAGGAAAAGCAGTTGACTGTTTTTAATGACTATTTTTCAAAATTTGGCCATGAGACAGAAAAAGTAAGCCCTGGTTATCACTCACTTTTTCTTGATCGTTACCAGATCAAAGCCGAATTAACATCCACCAAGAGAGTTGGTTTTCACCGTTATACCTTTCCTGAGAGTGGGGGCAATGCAGTTCTTTTTAACCTGACCGGTATACTTGGGCCAAGTGTGATGAAAGACGGAACGCTGCATCAAGTTGGTAAAAGTACATTGGAAGGGAAGACAGTAAATGCCCCGACAATTCGGCGCCCAAAAGATAGTTCAGTTTTTTTCAGGGTAGAATTTGACAAACCGGTGTCTGGATTAGAGAAAGATGCTGAAACAGGGAACTACTTGGTCCATTTTAATAAGCTGGAGGAAGATGTCCTGCTGATGAAAGTAGCCATCTCTTACACATCTACAGCAAACGCAAATGAGAATATGCAGTCGGAATTACCGGGATGGAATTTTGAGCAAATAGTGAAAGAATCGAAAGACGAATGGGACAGCATGCTTTCACGGATTAAAATAGAAGGTGGTACACAAGAACAGCGAAGGCGTTTTTATACTGATTTATGGCATGCATTGCAGGGCCGACGTATCATCAGCGATGTTAACGGAGCATATCCTGACAACACGGAAAAATCATTTCGCATTGGACAGCTGCCCTTAGATGAAAATGGAAGGCCAAAATTCAACCATTACAATTCGGACTCTTTCTGGGGAGCGCAGTGGACTATCAATACGCTTTGGGGGCTTGTTTATCCAGAAATTATGGAAGAATTTGTGCATTCGATGATGCAGTATTTCAAAGATGGAGGATTGGTACCTCGTGGCCCGTCAGGAGGTAACTATACCTATGTGATGACAGGGGCCTCTTCAACACCATTTATTGTAAGTGCTGTTCAAAAGGGAATTGTAAAAGACAGCCTCGAACAGATTTATCAGGCATTGAAGAAAAACCACATGCCTGGCGGAATTATGACAAAAGCCGGCTATGAGCATAAAACCTGCCAGGGCGGAGGTCTGGATTATTACATCAAAAACGGTTATGTGCCTTATCCGATACCGGAGGGAAAATTTGGATATCACCAGGCTGGAGGTGGTGTTACCCTGGAGTACGCTTTTCAGGATTGGTGTTTAGCACAATTGGCGCTGGTTCTTGGGAAAAAAGAGGACTACAAGCACTTTATTGGAAGATCCCAAAACTATAGGAACATATTTGATTCTGAAACGAACTGGATGCGACCTAAGGATGTAAATGGAGACTGGATGGAGCCATTTGATCTCTACGAGTATACCAACGGATTCGTTGAGTCCAATGCTGCACAAATGACATGGTTTGTTCCACAAGACTTGAAAGGCTTAGCTGATTTAATGGGGGGCAGGGATGCAGCAGTTGAGAAGTTGAATGCTCAATTTGAGGAAGCACAGAAACTCGGTTTTACCTCGGGTACTGCCCATGCCAAGGAAAACCATCCAGAATATTCCCGAATTCCTATTAATTATGGCAATCAACCGTCCATTCAGACTGCATTTGTATTCAATCATCTGGGAAGACCAGATTTGACCCAATATTGGTCAAGAAGAATTGTAGAGTCGGTTTACGAAGGCTTGTCTACTGGCAGGGGCTATAATGGAGATGAAGATCAGGGATTGATGGGAACACTGGCTGTGTTAATGAAGTTAGGCTTGTTCCAGATGACAGGTGGTGTTGAAGCTGATCCTATCTACGAAATATCCAGTCCTACTTTTAGCCGGGTAGAGATTAAATTGAACCCTAAATACTATGCTGGTGAATCTTTCATAATTGAGGCAGAAGGGGCAGATGAACATGATTGTGTCAAAGAAGCTGCTTTCAATGAAAAACCTTTAGTTTCCTTTCAGCTTCGACATAGTCAGATATCTGAAGGGGGAACTTTAAAACTTAAAAGATATGAAAATCCAAAATAATAACAAGGTGTTTTCCTAAAAACATAGTCGATAGGATCTTCGTTAACCCCTTTTGAAGACAGCGTAAACGAGGGGTTTTTATCTGTTAATTGTAACGATATAGTTTACCGAATATTCCTGGGAAATCAGATCTCTTAAATTGATATTCTCTTATTTTGATATTGCGTAATCTCAAATTTAAATTCTACTTTTATCTGGGTTTTCCTTTAATTTTTTTAAATCAAGTATATCAAAAAATCACAATATTAGTCTTCTGTTAATGGATACGGACCTCTAAAGAAATACTAAACAAGATTAAATTTTCAAAACTTTAATCAGAAAAAATGAAAAACTCCAAAACTCAAATTATTTATCTTCTAACTTTCTTTTTTATATCCATGGGATTGCAAGCAAAAAATT
>NZ_JBQYLI010000036.1:0-12582 GCF_052690465.1 Sunxiuqinia sp. A32 | reverse complement strand
AAAATAGAACCAGGAAAAAACCAAATGAGAAAGAAAAAAAAAACGTCCCAAAAACTTGTTTTGAGACGGCCTCTTTTGTTATTATCAATACTTATACAATGTATTTTGTGGTGTATGGGGCACGTTTAAATGTGAACATTCTGGAGCAATGTTTTTTATTCTTGGATCAAAGATTTATCAGCCTCTATTTTTGCTTGGGCTGTTGATTCGCCAAATTTCGTTTCAATGATCTGTTCAACTTCAGAGAGCCATGTTTGTCGTTGCTGTAAATCACTCGTGATAATAGTTCTAAACATCCTTCGAACAAAATCTTTCACTCCGCAAAAATCAAAAATGCAATTTTTCCAAATCGTTTCAAGTGGGTCTTTAAATAGCTTGTTTTCCCTTTCCTCGCTAGTATTTGAGGTATTAAAAACAATCCCGGTATTTGCTTTAAGTAGACCAATTGGAACACCTTCTCCGCTATCGCCTTCTTCAAATTCATATGCAACTCCGGGCCTAATTATTCGATCAATCCAGCCTTTCATGATTGCAGGTGGCTGTCCCCACCAGTTCGGATGTATAACGATAATGCCGTCACACGTAGCTAAATCCTGACAATGCTCTTCAACGGATTTATCGATGGGCGCATCCTTTGGAAATTCTTCATGGTTGATGATTGCATTGAATTTCTCAGCATACAAATCATGAAAAATAACTGAATGTCCGTTTTTTAATAAGGTTTTCCTGCAGGTATCAGCAATTGCGTGATTAAAACTATTTTTATCCGGATGTGCGAGTATTATTAATGCTTTCATTTTATATAATTGCTTGTTGTTTGAAATGTAAATTGTAACGCTACAATTTTACAGCATATTATTTTCAATTAAGTCCAGAATCGTATAAATTTTAGATTCCAAATTAGTGTTTAAAACCATTTTAATTATCTTTTCCACTCCTGCAGCGTACGAGTTGTGTCCCAAAACTTTCGTCTCAATTACAATTTCATCATCTCCATCTTTGATTACTATTTTGTGATAGGCATGCTTATCGAGGTACTCTTTGGGTATTCCAACGTTTTGTTGTTGAATTTCAGGATTTCGGATTGATACAATTTTATCTGGTGGAAACTTTAACGCATTCGCAAAAGCATATGCCGTGCCAGCTTCGGTTATTTTTGTTGATTGATGCGATTCAATAATTGAAATATCATAATTCTCAAAAAGCCCGGCATTTGCTTTCAACATCAAAAGAGCTTTCAATACCAGGATCGAAGTATTTGGACAAACAATCAATGGAAAATCAGTAGTTGTATTTTCGGTTCCGAGACCGGTTGATAGCTCAATAAATACCGATTTTGTGCGTGAACAGAAAGTGAAACATTCCTCTAATTGTCTCCCTGAACCTGCATGTACAATAATTGCCTTTTCATTTAACGATTGGTGAACCGAGTCCCATTTAATGATTTCACAAGATTGAAGTGATAGATTAGACGTTAATATAGCATTTGCCAATTTCCCAGAGCCTACTACAACTATTTTCATCGTTACAATTTTTATTGGATTCCGTTTTTCAAATATTTATTCAAGAATGCTCTTTGCAGTTTTTCAACGCTTTCCAGTAGTTGAGTCAACTCTTCGTCGTCAAAATGATCTAAACATTCTTTTTTCCATTTTGCAAAAACTTCCTGACACTCGGTAATTATTTTTTGCCCTTTAGGGGTTAGCGACAACAGTGCAGAACGTTTATCTTCAGGCAGTGGAACGACATCTATCAATTCCATGGTTTGCAGTTTTTTTACCACTTTTGAGACGTGTGCCTTTTCGAGTAGGAGGCGGTTGACCATATTTTTTTGGCGTACTTCTTTGGCTTTCGCGATTTCAAATAAGATTGAAAACTGTTGTTGGTTTAGCTGATAGGGTGATAATAAGCGATTTCCTTCACGCTCCAGAACACCCCCAATATTCATTAATTTCCCAATGATTATAGAGCCAAATTCATTTTTAGTAAGCATGTGATCTTTGCTGGTTTTCATGGATGCAAAGATATATAATAATGGTTTCCGTGGAAACAAAATATTCTGGAGATTGGTAATCTTCAACTCTTGGTTAATTTAGTTTTAAAAAAACTTAATATGCTTTGAATTGATTAAATGTTATGGTAAACTTGTCGAAATTTTAACCCTAGCTATGAAACAAGTATTTCTCCAATTTGTCATTTTCTTATCGTTTATATCTTTTAGTTCAAAAACTTATTGCCAGGATTCGGTGAATGTAATCAATGCTGAATTTTCAAAAATGCAAGCGAATCCCCCTATGGAAAAGTTATACTTGCATTTAGACAAGGCCACCTATAGTTCTGGTGCAACAATTTGGTTTAAAGGTTACCTGGTTACGGCAACTATGCATGCACCTTTCGCGTGGAGCCGGTTTATTTATGTCGAACTTTTTGATAAGTCGGAGAAGCTGATTGCCCGGAAGAAAATTAAGAAGCAAGACGGCATATTTGCCGGAAATATAAAATTGGAAACTGAACTTCAGGAAGGTGAATATACCATTAGAGCCTATACAACCTGGATGTTAAACAACGATTCCGATTTGCTTTTCAAAAAGATAATCCATGTTGTAAATTTTCAACCAAGCGATGTTATTTCACAAATTGAATACGAAACAAATGAAGATGGGAAAACTACTGCAGTTGTAGGTTTCTTTGATAAGGCAGGCAAGGCCATAGAGAAAACAGGAATCATCTGTACCGTGAAATTGGATGAAGATCAACTGGAAACATTTAAAAGGAAAACAGGCCCCGATGGAAAAATTACATTCGATTTTGAGCGGAAAAATCAACAGCTGAAAAGTCAATATATCAAGGTTACTTTTGAAAATAGCCCAACTGAGTATTCCAATAAATTCTTCCTTCCTTCAATAAATGAAGACGATTTTGATTTGCAATTCTTTTCAGAGGGAGGTGTTTTTCTTGCAGGAAAGGAAAATAATGTGGCTTTTAAAGCGATTGCTCACGATGGTTTTTCAACTGAAATTTCTGGTTATATTCTTCAGAATGGAACAGATACTATTGCAAAAGTTAAAAGTGAACATCGCGGAATGGGAGCTTTCAACATTCGACCATTACCTGGGGCGGAATATCAATTAATTGCAACCGATTCAAAAGGAGTAGAAAAGAGTTTTACGCTGCCAACTGCGGTATTGGAAGGTGCTGCATTGTCCGTAAAAAGCTTTAATAGTTTTCTGCAACTTCAAATACGAGCACGGGGGAAAGATCTTCCTAAACCTTTTTACATTGTCGCCCATTCATGCGAAAATTTAATTTTCACGCAGCTGGTTGATCAGTTACAATACAACATTCCAATTGAAAATTTGCCGGATGGGGTTATTCATTTTGTATTAGTTGATGGAAATATGAAGCCAGTTTCCAGTCGTTTGGCATTTGTGAAGAAAGACGCTCCAGTTGAATTGACCGTTGAGCCTGATAAACCAAACTACCAAAAACGAGAGTTAGTGACGCTTTCACTTAATCTTGAGAAAAAGGACAGCCTATTAAGAAAAGGAGATTTTTCGATATCGGTAACTGATGATATGGTTGTTGAAACAGATTCGTTAGCTGACAATATTTATTCGAACTTATTATTGACTTCGGATTTGAAAGGAAATATTGAAGATCCTGCATTTTATTTTTTAAATAACAACTACGATACAAACCATTACCTGGATTTACTGATGTTGACGCAGGGATGGCAGCGATTTGATATTGGTGATGTCATTAATAATAAGCTTGAAAAGCCCAAGCATTTTTTAGAAGTGGGACAAACCATTTCCGGAGTTTATGAATCTACGCTGTTGGGAAAACAAAAAGATACGCCTATTACTGCTTTGGCTGTTAATCCACTTATATCGGTGGAAACCAAAGCGGATGAAAATGGAAATTTTTTGTTTGAAGAGTTGGATTTTCCCGATAGCACGGTGTTCACAATTCAGTCGCAGAAGTACACTAAAATAAAGCAGGAGCCTGCGGGTTTTATTAAGATTGATAAAGATTCATTTCCTTCCTTTTCGAATGACGGTTTGTTGCCTGCAAAAGTCAGTCAATTGTCAGATAGTTTGCTCCATAACGCGGAAGAAAGGCTTTATTATGAAGGAGAGGGCAGGATGATTTTATTGGATGAATTTGTGGTGAAAGCGACTGATAAACGGAAAAACGACATGGTTAAATATGGAATGTCGAGCACGGTTTTAGACCAGGAAGCTTTAGCTGAAAAGTTCCCGATTGAGCAAATGGCAGATTTTATTGTAAAAACCATGTCGGGTGTCTTTAGCAAAAACGACCAGGTTTTTCTTCAAGGGTCTGCTACTCCTGCCGAAATCTATGTTGATGGAATGGAAACAGATATGTCGTCTCTTTCAAATATTAGTTCAAAGGATATTGATAAAATTGTTGTGATAAAAGGCGCCGGTGCTGCTTTGTACAGTCAAGGTGGTGGCGGATTGGGGGGTGTTATTTTAATTAACCTTAAAGAGGGTGGAGATTTTACTTATAAATTGAACGGAGTGGTTAAATATGCACCCCTTGGTTACCAGAAGCCAAGCGAATTTTATGTGCCCAAATATGAGGTCGATTCTATCCGAAATTCAAGGGAACCGGATGTGCGATCAACAGTCTATTGGCAACCCAATGTAATTGTTGACGAATCAGGAGCTGCATCCATTCAGTTTTATGCAGCCGATCCGAATACCAATTATACCTATATTCTCGAAGGTATCACGGATAGGGGAGACATCTGCAGGTATGTTGGAAAGTTACGAAGAGAGCCAGAATAAGATAACAAAAAGCAAAGAAGAAGCGATTGGATTCAATCGCTTCTTCTTTGTTATACTGCATGGTGGTTTGGTTACTGTTGATTGTTTCGTACTTATTTTCTATCAACAATAATTATTTTATCTTTTCCATCAACATTGTATTCCAGCTCCTGATAACCAATTTCTCCATTTTCCGAAATCGCTTCTACTACTATAATCATTTCTCCAGTATTGTCTGCATTATAAAAAGATGTAGATGCTTTTCCCAGACTATCAGTCTTTAATATGGGGTGCCAATCAATTAAGGCCCTCAAATCTGGTTTGCTCCAATCATCGGCTTGGATGTGGTCGTATTTCGGTGCATAAAATTCACGAGGGGCAGAGAATACAGGTACTGAGGTTTGCGATAATCCTGCTGGTTTGTTTGCACCATAAATCCCTTTGCCTCCATGGGTGTATATCGCAATAACACTACCACACATGATTCCATCAGGAGGCATTATGCTATTGGTTGCTTCCAGATACAGGCTTATAAAATTACTAGCACACTTAATTATTTCAAAACTACTAACCTCGCTGGTTGGAATATTTGGGATAAGCGGATATTCATAATATTTCACAGGTATGCCGTCAATTACCACTAAGGTTATGTCTGAGCCCATAACTTTAGCATACAAATTTCCATCCGGATGCCTGTTAATTCTCACTTTATCAGGAAAATTGAATAATAGTACGCTGTATAATCCATACGACCATTTTTCTTCTTTGGCCAGAATATCTTTTCCATCAATTACCTCTGTTGGTTCTCCATACCTTTCCATAACTTTTTTGCGGTTTGGCGTAAGTTGGTAGCCGGTCACTTCAACCTCTTCAATAAGAATATTCCCTGATTGCAGAGGAAATGCCTCATCAATCTTCCTTCGTTCCTTATTTTTTTCAACGAAAACACTCACAACACTGTCTATTTTTTCTACAGTTTTGGTATGATTAAAGCTTATCGTTGGTGACTTTTTCTCATCCAGCGAAATTTCGTAATTCATATTCTTTCCTGACTTTTTTGCACTTTGAAGCAGCACATTCATATTTTGTCCATATTCGTCATTCAGGTTGAATTTAAATTTTCCCAGACTGTCAACTATTTGTGTATAAATTGATTTAGTCTTGCCAAATGTCATCATTGTCAAATTCACTTCTTTTCTGCCTTTGTTAGAAAACATGCTTTTCACCTGACCGGAAACGGTAAGGCTTTGCTCGGGTTGGAAGTTCAATTCTTTAAATGGTTTTATATAGTTGTATTTTCTCCAACCTTGGGTTAGCATCAGGGCGTCTAAATCATTGTGATTACAGCTATCTTTCCTGAAATAAAAACCGGGATTCTCAATTTCTCCCCTTAATTCTGAATTAAGCAGAAAATAGGACAGGATATTTTGACGCGTATGTTGCATTTTCCCCATTTGTTGCTTGTTGATTACCAGTAATGATAAATTGGCATTTACAGGTTTCCGTTCGGAATCAGTGGCTTCAATTGTCAGCTGGGTCAATTCCCGTTTTGCGTAACTGTTTTTATCGGAGGCTAGAGCGAGATTGATTCGACTTTCGGGACGCTCGTTAAAATACAGCCTTTCGGCAACAGGCTGCATGGATTTATCCATTAACTTGATTAGAACGATGCCCTCTGGAAGGTCTTCAATAGGAATTTTAAGTCTGAAGGTACCTGCTTTCATTTTTGCTTTTACCTGGTAATAGTTTACCCCCCTGAAAGAAATATGCAGGTTAATACTGTCATTTATTAAGTAGTTTGAAGCCGCCATGATAGAGATGTTGTTTCCCCGTTGTTCAATGCTCAGCACATTGCCAACAGAAGCAATAGCAGGAAGTGGATATAATAGCTGTTGGTTTTTGACTGCTTGCGATTTCAGTCGGGCAAAGTATGTTTTGCTGTTATCAGCTTTTATTAAATTAAAGCTCCCCATTCCCAAAGAGTTGCTTTTAAACGAGGTAATAATGGAGTCTCTTTCATCAATAATATCACCTTGAATCTTTTTTCCCTGCCCATTTGCATCCAGTGCCTTAAATCCAACTTTACTCGATATGCCCTTCACCAATTCTCCACTTTCAGGGAAAAACTGCAA
Organism: Sunxiuqinia sp. A32; assembly: GCF_052690465.1. Taxonomy (NCBI): domain Bacteria; kingdom Pseudomonadati; phylum Bacteroidota; class Bacteroidia; order Marinilabiliales; family Prolixibacteraceae; genus Sunxiuqinia; species Sunxiuqinia sp. A32. Next base: position 5,657 of record NZ_JBQYLI010000036.1, on the reverse strand, counting down.
ATCGAGATATTCGTTGTTTAGAATGATGGTTTGTGAATATTGTTTTCCATGTGCCGTTTTCATTTGCAGGGTGGCAAACTGACTTTCTGCATCAAAAGGATAGTCAATTCGGTAGGCATTATCCTTTTCTTTTTTTATAACCAGCGTATCTTTTGTGTTGTCGAGACTAACAAAGACGGTAAGCTTGTTTTTGTGGAGGCTATCGATAACAAATGGATTAAGGCTCGCCTGTAAATGATTTGTATTGCTTTGCTCTTTAATAAGTGCGATGTTGCTTATCGGTTTTTCAGTTTCGCTGGTCTCTTTTGAGTTAAAAATCTGGATGTACTCTTTGTAGAAAAAGTTAGTGCCAAAATTTAGGTCCCACAGAGTATAGGCTCGTACCAGGTAGAGCCCTTTGGATAATTCCTTATTTAAATAGAAAAAACCTTGTCCAATCCCGTTTTCAATCTTAACCAGTTTCTTTTCGATGACTGCTTCGTCAGGCCCGATAAGTTCAACGTAGAGGATCTTGCTTAAATTGGAAGGCTGATGGTCATATGCGCTCGAAACAATGCTTTTAAACCAGATAATGTCTCCTGTGGTATATATTTTTCCATCTAATTGCAGGTAAATTTTCTCGGCATGTGCTGCATTCGAATAAATGAAATTATTGTCTTGCGCTTTGGCGGTCTCAGGTAGTATAGATAAAACCAATGCGAGGGATAGAAAGGCTTGAGCAAAAAAGGTAGGATAGTTGCATTTCATTTGATATATTTTTCCAGAATTTTCAAACATAATACAATTACTAATATCTCATAAATTCCCACCTTCATGGCCTTTTGTAGCAATAGGCAAAATCACATCCGCCTTTCATATTGAAACCTGTTGGCATTTCGTTTTTTTATTCTTTATAGATAACTACTGATTTAACGAGTATGTCGTGGATTGCTTTTGCCTTTTTATTTCCAGATACAGTCAGTAATGAAATCCATCCCAATGAAACTTTAATTACGTATCTGATTACAGCAAGAGGGAAAAGAATATTTTTATTTTGGTTTGTTTCTCGTTTCACTCTAATTCCAAAAATCATGTGACCAATTGTTCCACCCAGTATACTTGTTAATAGAGGGTCATATAGAAGAAAAATAAAAACAAATGCGATTATCCTGGCAACGTCAGGAACATTCTTAATACTTTCAAACAAGGTCGCCACTCCAACCATGAAAACAACTAGAATGATTGAATCTGTTACAACAGCTTTAACTCTTGTTGAAACTCCCGGGTAATTTTGATTGTCCATATTCGTTTTTTTAATGAATGCTTTGGGGGATTTGCGAGCTTTTATGTGATTTCAATTGCCACTAGCATATATGTAAAGACACATATGTGCTATGTATACCTGCCATATTTTGAGATGGAATTATTTTCATGATTTTGGGTGTTTCTATTTATGTGAAAAACTTCTACAAGTTAACAAAATCATTTAAGACTTGGTACTATTCATTTAAACAATAGTTGATTATTCGCTTAATTTTCATTGTTATATGTAATCTTCTTTTTACACAGTATTCACGCATCATAATATAGTTACTTGTATCAAAAGACATAAGTTGAGTAAGATTTTAATGATACTTGCTTTTGAATTACGATGATCAAACAGCCCTTGCCTGTTTATTGAAAAAATACTTATTAGCATAACCCATAATTTTAAAATGTAAAAAGTATCTTAGCGTTGAAAACCAATTGTTCCGATTAATCATTTAGACTTAAAGCAGGTATGTTCAAATTCAAAATTACAGGTTGTACTGTCCTATTCCTTATTGTTGCTTCTATTATTCATGCTCACGGACAAAACTGGCCAGGGTGGCGTGGACCAAACGGAGATGGCACAAGTTTAGAAACCAATTTGCCTGTTGAGTGGGACACAATATCCAATGTTTTATGGAAAAGTGAGATTCCTGGGGTGGGGCATTCTTCTCCAATTATTTGGGAAGACAAACTTTTTACGTTGACCGCTTTCCCTGCCACAAAGGAGAAGGTTCTGCTTTGTTATGATAGTGAAAACGGGAATTTATTGTGGCAGAAGGTAGTATTAAAAGGCGCATGGGAAAACAAACATCCCGACAATAGCCATGCTTCAGGAACACCTGTTACAGATGGGAAATTGGTTTATTTGTCGTTGCTGGATGGTGAAGATGTTGTTGTGGCAGCATATGATTTTTCTGGTAATCAGGCGTGGATGCAGCGCCCCGGAACTTATTCAAGCCCCCATGGCTACAGCTGTTCACCGATATTATATAAAGACAAGGTGATAATTAATGGCAATAGTAAAGGGGATTCGTTTATGGCTGCGATGAGCCGTGAAGATGGCAGTATTCTGTGGAAAGTACCCTTCGACAAACCTGCCCATAGTTTTAGTACACCTATCATCAGGGAGTTGGCTGGAAAGATGCAGATGATTTTTTTAGGAAATCAGGAGGTTGCTTCTTACAACCCCGACGACGGGGTGAAATATTGGTTTGTAAACGGACCTTCCGAGGACTTTTGTTCTAGTCCTGTGTACAATAAAAAGGCAGGATTGTTACTGGTGAGTAGTGCTTGGCCGCAACGCCATTTATTGGCTATTAGTCCCGACGGAGAAGGTGATGTTACCGATACTAAAGTCGTATGGCGCACAACAAAAGGAGCCTATTACGTTCCGTCGCCTGTATGTACAGATGATTACCTTTTCTCAACCATGACCAACGGTAGGGTGTATTGTATTGATGTAGCCACTGGGAATGCGCTTTGGGAAGAAAATCTTGGCAAGCAATATTCTTCGCCTGTTTTAGCTGATGGTCTTGTTTACATGCCCAACGATGAAGGCATAATAACAGTTATTAAACCTGGTCCAACATTCGAAATGGTTGCACAAAATGCGATTGGCGAAAGAATGAATGCCTCACCTGCTATCAGTAACGGAAAAATATACTTGAGGGGAGAAGAGCATTTGTTTTGTATCGGAGAAAATAAATAATACTTGTTTCAATTAAAAGTTAATAGTTTGTGCATATTGCGAAGTCCCGGATATTCGGAATGCGGAGGCTAATGACACTGACCTACTTTGTGATATGTTAATGGTTGTTTGAGCGGCTTTCTTATCTATTTTTTGGAATTCAATAAAACTTCAATCTTAGCAAATGATTCTCCCCAACCTTTTACCATGAAGGGTTTCATATCATTGAAAGTTTTTCGTTCTATTTCCGTTGATTCCCCGTATATTTCCCATTTAACTGTCATTTTTACTTTATTATCTATATCCGGAACAAAGTTGACCGACAAAAGTAAACTGTCGGGATAGGTTGCTGAAAATGGGGCTTTGATAAAATTTCCCTCTTTGTCGCAAAAGTATTGCACGTAAACCAATTCACTATTCGGGTTAATCGTTTTATAGCGTAATTTTCCATACTTGGTTAATCCGTCGGGGGTTGTCATTTGCCAATGTGCACTTCCGCCTTCCTGAATGTCAGTGTTTAGGAATGACATATCTGCTCCTGAAGGCCCCATCCAGCTCGTGTAAATTTCAGGAGTAATCCACATATTAAACAAGGTTTGCGAATCCGTTTCAAATACATGGCTAATGACAAAGGTGTCTTCGCTATTTTGATTTTCCATACGCTGATTTTCCATTTCGTTATTTTGCTTTTTTTGTCCTGAATTTTTGTTTGTTTTGCTCATGCAAGTACAAAGTATTAACTTGATAAGATTAAAACTCCAGTTTTCGTTCTCATTTTAACTTATTTAATGTTTTTTGATTCAGTCTTTTGTTAATTAACACACAACGATTAGTATATGTTGCAGAACTGGTTTCAAAGACCGTGAGCGTCAGATAGGACGAAACTGCAATACGAGTCCCGACGTATCGGGGTGCAGTTGGCATACCTCCAAACCCTGCCATACAATATGCACTTTGCTACAGGCTGTTTTTATTTTATCCAGCCGACAGTTTTTTTCCAATTTTCAATCTCCCGTTTCCTTTTTTCAAAATCTGTAGGTGGGGATTGATTCTCATTTTTCGCTTGTTTTCTTATAATGTCTGTTTGTTCTTCAAGTGAATTAAGTCCAATGGATTTTCGTCTTTGGTTGACTTTTGTCAAGTCATCAAAATGATTAGGGGTTAATTCTCCGTTAATGTCCCAATCAAACTGCGTTCCGTAAAGTTGTGGCTTATCTTCAAATACTGCTATTCGGTCTGTCAGATAAGCCAAATTTTTCTGGTCTGCTTTATTTTCAGCAACAGCATTTTTCAACAGTTCCGCACATTTTCTCATAAAGTCAGGTTGTGCGATTGAATGTTGTATCACCATCCAGGCTGACTCACTCGCTTCTTTACCCACTTTGCCAGTGGTGGGGTAACCAATTGTGTCGATTATTTCATTTAGGATTTTTGTATTCTCAGTGTGAATTTTCGCCATTTCTTCGTCGTAACCTTTACCAAGTTGTCCGTTTTCAATTAGCATTTTACGATATTCCAAATCGGCATTTTTTAGTTCGATTATTTTTTTCGCGATTTCTTTGTAATTCATTTTACTAATTGTGTTTTGTTTAAACCCGCTAACAGTCACTTGTAAATCGTCGTTGAGGATTTTGAAGAGTGTCTGTGTCCTATAGAACTGAACTGTGATGCGAGAATCCAGTGCACTTCACACCACAAAACCCGTTCTGAATTTTACAATTTGTTAGGCGTAGATTTTTATTCATTCAATACTTTTGTCATTATTTCATAGGCCTCATTTAAAGCTTCTTTCTCATTATTATGACTCTTTCTAAAGAAATAGAAAATGGCGATTTTAAACATTGGAAAATTTAAAAATATGTGCTCATTCGGTAAATTAAAAAAATTGAATTCTGAAATTTTTGGCTTAAATATTAATAATGAGTCAATTCGTTCAAGTTTTCTTTTTATTGTTATTCTATTTTGAGATTGTCTCAGGAAATTATATGCTTTAAATGGACTCATTTCAAAGAAGTGACGAAGCATTGCAACAGGAAATTTTCCAAATTCTCTGCTATATTTAGAGTTTCCATATTTGATATATTTTCTGCGGCAATCGTTAACTTGTAATTTGTAATCCAAAATTTCAAGCCAACGAATGATATTGCTTAAATCGTCTTTTGTGCAATTGCCCTCCGAATCTATAATTTTTAATGTTTTAATTATGCATTCTTCAATATTTGAAAGCGCTACATTGTTGCATGTTGAACATGTTGGAACTACTGCTTTGTGATATGTTTGAGTTTGGTTATTAACGCTAGAAATCATCGAAATGTCAGTATTGTTTTCAAAAACCCATTGTGGAAAAACATGTTCTCGAGTTAGTCCAGATGTGGATTTACAGAACACACAAATCTCCTTTGTATTTTTGGGATATGCAGGATGCACTCTCTTAAACACATCCTCTGCAATTATTTTCCCATTTTTTCTAAAGTTTATTCTTAAATATTTAAAATCTTCATTTATATCATTCATATTTAGCTGAATGGTGGTCTTGTTAAATTTGCGCTACCGGTTGTGGAATGAGGTCGTGGGGGGGGGGGGGGGGGGGGGGGGGGGCCACTAAAAAAAAAAAAAAAAAAAAAAAAAAAAAAAAAAAAAAAAAAAAAAAAAAAAAAAAAAAAAAAAAAAAAAAAAAAAA
>NZ_JBQYLI010000035.1:0-15818 GCF_052690465.1 Sunxiuqinia sp. A32 | reverse complement strand
CGAAGATTGATAACTTTCAATCTTTTTCCCACTCTTCGCTGAAAATAAAAAGAGGCCATCTCTTTTGAGACAGCCTCGCGTATATAAGTGTTTATAATCTTTTATAACAACTTTTTCATTTCATTTTCAATATCATTATAAAGTAGCTTGCTGATGGTGCACAATGGTAAACGCACCGTGTTTTTGCAAATGCCAGCAACTTCCATTGCAGCTTTAACACCTCCAGGATTACCTTCTTTAAACAATAATTTGAATAAGTCGATCATTTCCAAATGCAATGCGCGAGATTCTGCAAATTTTCCTTCATTTGCAAAATGAATTAATTGACTGAGTTTTTTAGGTAAGGCATTGGCCATAACAGAAATGACACCAATTCCACCCACTGCTATGATCGGTAACGCTAGTACGTCGTCACCAGAAATTACAGCAAAACCCTCCGGTGCATATTTAACCATTTTAGCAACTTGTGATGACTCGCCGGAAGCTTCTTTAATTGCAATCGCATTAGGACAAGTTTCTGCTATTTTAATAGATGTGTCGTATTTCATGTTTACCCCTGTGCGTGATGGCACATTGTATAAAATGACAGGAACAGGACTAGCATTACAAATCATTTTGTAATACTCAAACAATCCTTTTTGAGAAGGTTTATTGTAGTATGGAGTTACTGATAAAATCCCATCAATTCCGTCAAAATCAGTACTTTCAATGCTTTTTATTACTTTTTGTGGATCGTTGCCGCCAATTCCAACAACCAAAGGTACCCGTTTATTTACCTTTGATTTGACGCATTTAACCACTTCCAACTGCTCGTCGGTAGATAGAGTAGGGGTTTCGGCAGTAGTTCCCAGTGCAACCAGGTAGTCCATGCCATTACTGATCTGGTATTCAATCAGATTTTCCAGTGCATCAAAATCAATTGATAAGTCTTCTTTGAACGGGGTAACTAACGCGACCCCTGCTCCTGTAAACGGGTGTGACATATTAATTTATAATTTAAAAATTGGTGTTATTCTCTAATTTTTATTTATTTCTTCTAAATAATGCAGTAGTTGTTCTGCCAAAAAACTGGGCTCTTTTCGATGGTTCACTTCAATCCGAAGATCAAAATAATTTGGTTCTGCATTTGACCAACCAGTTTTAAAATGAGCCTTCGACAACGCTCTTACTGCCTGAGCATATATTTCATCGGAAAGACTAATATCAATGAGCAAATCAAATGATGTGTTGATAAACTCTTTAACTTCCTCTGATTTAGGTATTCCATATCGGGAGAAATCTTTCTTCGTGAATACGGATTCTCCTTTTATAGAGATCAATTCATTTGAAAAACAAAACCCGGTAGTTTCAACATTATGCTCTCTAAGTTTACTAATCAGCTGCTTGTAGACTGCACGATCATCACAATTCCAAAGTATACCTGCAGTCTTTGCTTTGCCAAGATTCATGACATCAACCGTTCTGTTCCTGTTTTTCAGGTTTCGGTTTATCAGCCAATGTGCTAGCTTACTTTTTAAACTCATAGATGCGCAAAAATAAGAAATTGTTTGTGATAAGCAGAGTAGAATGAACTAAAAGTCAGATAGAGTTAATAAAACATTTGTGAGTTTATTTTAATCTTCCAGCATTTTTAAAAAATCATCTTCACTAATCATTGGAATTCCCAGTTTTTGAACCTTTTCCAATTTGGAAGGTCCAATATTGCTGCCTGCTAATAAATAAGAGGTTTTCTTTGATATTGATCCAACATTTTTACCTCCATGTTGCTCTATCATTTTCTTGAGTTCATCTCTTGAATATTTCTCAAAAGTGCCTGATATAATTATATTTAACCCGACTAATTTTTCAGTTCGATCTGCTAAGCTGTTTTGATCCAATTGAAATTGTAGACCATAGGATTGGAGTCTTTTAATAATTCTTCTATTATCTTCAACTTCAAAATATTTGATGATACTTTCCGCAATTTTACCGCCGATTTCGTCAATATCTATTAATTGTTCATAGCTTGAATTTGCAATTGCGTCAATGCTAATCAGTTTGTTAGCCAGCTTTTTTGCAACAGTTTCACCGACAAAGCGAATTCCCAACGCATATAAAACCCGTTCAAAAGGAATTTGCTTTGATTGCTCGAGGCTTTTTAAAATTCGCTCAGCTGATTTTTCTCCCATTCGTTCTAAATGAATAAGTTGTTCAGCTTTCAATTCATATAAATCAGCGCTGTTGTGAATTAGATTTTGATTAAATAATAGATCGATCGTCTCCTGTCCCAATCCATCAATGTCCATTGCTTTACGGCTGATAAAATGCTCAATTTTTCCTTTTATCTGAGGGGCACAGCCAGTTTCATTCGGACAATAATGGGCTGCTTCTCCTTCTTGCCTTACCAGTTCAGTGTTACATTCAGGGCAACTTTGGATGAATTCAACTTTTGTAGACATCGGATGACGACAGGAATCATCAACCCCTACAATCTTTGGAATGATTTCACCACCTTTTTCTACAAAAACTACGTCATTAATATGAAGATCCAGTTTTTCAATAATATCCGCGTTATGCAGGGACGCTCGTTTTACTGTTGTTCCAGCTAATAACACAGGACTTAAATTGGCAACAGGAGTTACAGCACCAGTGCGTCCAACCTGGTAGCTAACAGATTCTAAAATTGTACTAACCTGTTCTGCTGTAAATTTATAAGCAATTGCCCAACGTGGAGATTTTGCTGTAAAACCCAGATTGTTTTGTAATCTTCGTGAATTTACTTTGATAACTATTCCATCAGTTGCAACGGGTAAATCATAACGTGCTTTATCCCAGTATTCGATATATTCAAATACTTTTTCAATTGAATCACACTTTTTTGTGTGTTGCGAGATTTTAAAGCCCCATTTTCCAGCTAGCTGAATGGTTTCAAAATGGCTGTCTTCCTTCAAATCTTCACCAAGCACATAGTAAAAATAAGCATCAAGTTGTCGTTTTGCGACTTCCGCTGAATTTTGCATTTTAAGTGAACCTGAGGCAGTATTTCGTGGATTGGCATATAGTTGTTCGCCTGCTGCCTCCCTTACTTTGTTCAACTCAGCAAATACCTCAAATGGTAATAAAACTTCTCCGCGAATCTCAAAAGATTCCGGATAGTCATTACCTTTCAGATGAAGAGGAATGCTGCGAATAGTCCGTGCATTGGCCGTTACATCATCTCCTTTTTCTCCATCACCACGGGTTACTGCTTTTGAAAGTTGTCCATTTTCGTACACCAGGCTCAATGATGCACCATCAAATTTTAACTCACAAACATATTCAAAGGGCTCAGTGATTAGTTTTTTTATTCTGTTGTCAAATTCGATTAATTCATCTTTTGAATAAGAATTACTCAAAGACAACATGGGGTATTTGTGTTTTACTTGAGTAAATTCCTGATTAATATCGCTGCCAACCCGTTGAGTGGGGGAGTTGGTGTCAAAGAACTCCGGATTTCCGTTTTCCAGCTTTTCCAACTCTTTCAGCTTCATGTCAAACTCAAAATCGCTGATGGTAGGCTGCGAAAGGACATAATATTGATAATTATATTCTTCGAGTTCTTTTCGAAGTGATTCTATTTTAGATTTTATTTCCAATTTATCCATTTCAAAAAATTTGCCTTAAAAATACGAATTCCGGTTAGAATACACTTCAGTAAATTTATTCTGATTTTGATTCTTTTTCAGGCCAGATTAGTGAACAAATAATTGCAAACAGAAAGGCTAGCAAATAACTGGATAATCGTTCAGATATTCCTGTTGTATCAACCAAAAACGTTTTCCAAATAACTGAAACAACTGTTCCGGTAATTAAACTTGCATAAACTCCGGCTCGTGAAAAGCGCTTCCAGAATAGCATTAAAACAATGGCAGGTCCGAAAGAAGCACCAATGCCTGACCATGCGTATGATACCAATCCATATACGGTGTCTTCCATTGAAGTGGCCAGAATAAATCCCAGAAAACCAACGAATAACGTAAGCCACTTATTAAACCGGAGCATTTTCTTCTCAGAGAGTTTCTTCTGACTCACGTTGGTGTAAAGGTCTTCACTAATTGATGAAGAAGCAACCATTAATTGAGAAGAAGCTGTTGACATCATCGCAGAAACCGCACCAGAGAGAAGGATACCCGCAAGAATTGGGTTTAATAGGGTAATAACCATTACAGGCATTATCTTTTCTGAATCGAGTGCTAGCTTTGAGGCAACGTTGCCTAATAACCCAGCCTGAACCAATCGGTATCCAATAAGCCCAATAAGAAATGCACCTCCATAAGCAAGTAAGGTCCAAACGACGGCTAAAATGCGTGCCTGAGAAGTTTCCTTTTTGTTGCGCATGGCCATCATTCTGGTAAGCAATTGAGGTTGACCCGTGTAGCCAAATGCCCAACTCAATCCATTGACTGCAAATATGAAGCCTGTGGCAGCTCCCCAATTTGTCAGCTGTTCATTGTACCAACTTTGTGAGCTTATTGCGTGAGCAATTTCAACATGGTTCTGAGCAGCTACAAACAATGCAATAATAGGCAGTACTACACAGGTAAATACCATTAAAATAGCTTGAAATGCATCTGTTGCAACAACCGTGATGAATCCGCCAAGCATTGTGTATGCGGTAACTAATAAAGAGCCAATAATCATTCCCCAAAATGGATCAAATCCGAATATATCATTGAATATCTTTCCCGCACCGTTGAATTGAGCTGCAATATAGAGTACAAAAAAGAAGATAATTATCAAGGCGCTTAGTGTTCCAATTCTTTTTTCTGTTCCAGGAAATCGACTCCAAAATAACCCGGCAACTGTCAGCGATTTATACTTGTCAGTTATTGCTTGCAAAGGATGGGCCATGAAAAACCACAGAAACAGAATACCTGAAACACATCCAATCGCAACCCATATTGCACTCATCCCTTCAGTGTAGGCATGGCCAGTAAGTCCTAATAAAAGCCAAGCCGATTCTCCGGTAGCTCGTTCCGAAAGTGCCAATGAAAATCCTGAAATCTTCTTTCCACCCAAAACGAAATCCTGATTGGTTCTAGAACGTTTTGAAGAATAATAGACAATTACAAGTAATACAGCCAAATATGCAATGAATACAGAAATCATATGTTTGGGTTACAGATTAGTAAAGATAAAAATTGAGTTTCAAGCAACAAAGAATAGGAACTTTTTCATCTTAAATGTTTATTTTGTCGTTCGAAAACGATAAACATACGATCATGAAAAGAATAATAAATACGGTTAACGCACCTGCCGCAATTGGACCTTATAGTCAAGCTATTGAGATCAATAATACATTATATATTTCAGGTCAGGTACCTATTGATCCCAGTGTCGGTAAAGTGGTAGCTGATAATATCACGGATCAGACTGCGCAAGTGATGAAGAATATAGGGGCAATTTTGGATGAAGCCGGATATAGTTTTTCTGATGTTGTAAAATCAACTTGCCTATTAAGTGATATGGCAAATTTTAGGGCAATGAATGAAGTATACGGCAGTTATTACAAAGAAAACCCGCCTGCAAGAGCTGCTTTTGCCGTAAAAGAGTTGCCATTGGGAGTGCTGGTTGAGATTGAAACCATTGCTGTAAAATAAACTCTTTTTTAATTTTAGTTCGTTTGTATTCTGTTGGTTCTGTTTTGTAATCGCAAACAGTCCATTGATTGAAAAATCCCGCTATTGTTTGATAGACTAACTAATTTTGATGTAACTATTAAACAATTGAGTCATGAAAAGAAAATTGGCAATTAGTGTTGTCGCACTTTTTTGTGCAATAACTTTGAGTACAGCAGGAGAAGCTGATTTTATTCAAGGAAAATCAATGACTTCTCTTGGAGACTATTCAATTAAACAAGCAAATGCACCATTAATCATTGATGGGTTGACATTTGAGACTTTCCTCTTAACCTATAAAAATGCTGAACGTCCTATCAAAATCGGCATTGAATCAAAAGGGAAGTGTACTAATTTTATCATTAAAGGGCCAAATTTTGAGTTGGAATACATTTGCAAAAGGGGAGTGTTCGGTGCTAAACGCATTAATCCAATCTATCGAGAAATAAATGAAAATGTGAACGATGCGGTAATTAGTTCCCCGGAAATGGAAGCGCAACAAGTGATCTCTGTTTTACAGAAAACAGAGGCGGAATTACTTGGGTTAATTGCATGTTATCTGCCATTGCTTATCAAAGAGGAATTTAGAGACCAAATTTAACGAATAACAGTTTTTGAAGTGTTAATGAAGGTGATTTGTCAGCAAACTACTTAGTTGAGCGTATTTGTGGTGAATAAATTGACCAAATGCTCGTTTGTCTGTTAAGTTAAGTAGTTGGTGGTCGAATGAATTATTTCTGCATAAAATCCATACTTTTAATAATTCATTGATATAGACTTAATCCTATTTTCTGTTTTGGAGAAATTGCTATCACCAATATTTAAGAACCGATTTTTCCAACACTTTCTATTCTGGTTTAGTTATGTGTTGGTCTTTGGTTTCCTATACGGAAAGTATGGGCATGATTACTTTTACTATTTTAAAGAATCGTTGTATATGCTGCCATTTGTAATGATTGCAGCATATACCATTATATATTTAATCCTTCCTACTTATTTGAAAAAGCGAAAGCTTTTTCTGGTTGCTATTGGATCTTTTTCTATCCTGTTTGTAGTGGTATTATTTCAGAGAATTTCATTAAGAATAATTAATGAGTTAGAGATTGATCCGAATAAACTGCTTGATCTTACATTTCTATATATGTTCTTGGAAACCAGTTTTATGGTCGGTGTTGCACTAGTTATAAAATTGATGAAAAATTCAATCAAGCAACAGCAGGAGAAACATGAAATTGAAAAACAAAATCTACAATCTGAATTGAAGTTGTTAAAGGCACAAATTCAACCACATTTCTTGTTTAATACAATGAATAATTTGTACGCATTGTCCTTAGACCAGTCCGTGAAAACTTCAGAAGGCATTGCTAAATTATCTGAATTACTCAGTATCATTTTGTATGAATGTAATGAATCTGTTATTGAACTGGAAAAAGAGGTAGCGTTATTGCAAAATTACATTGACCTTGAGAAATTAAGATATGGAAAACGGTTGAAAATTTCATTTGATATCGAAGGAAATATTCAAGATAAGCAGGTAGCCCCAATGCTTTTTATCACATTCCTGGAAAATTGTTTTAAGCATGGTAGTTCAAAAGATCCTAACTCTCCATGGATAAAAGTGGAATTGAAGGCCACTGAAGACGAAATTATATTCAGGGCGGAAAATAGTATCTATTCCAATGCCGAAATTGAGATTGATAAAAATGAAAGTGGAATTGGGCTTGAGAATGTTCGTCGGCGTTTAGATCTTTTATACGATGATAGATATAGATTAGAGATTAGAAAATTGAATGATAAGTTCATGGTGGAGTTGACGTTATCTTTTAAGAAATATGTCTAAGTTTTTATTCAATAATAACGTATTTTATAGGAGTATTAGACATTTGTCGTTATTCATATTTGCCTTGGTGGTCTTTAGTTTGATCGTATATTTCCGATCAGGAAAAGATGACTTTTATACAGCTTTTCTGGTGACTTTTCTCAACGCCCTTTTCTTTTTTGCTTACGGGTATATAACGGTGTTTCTATTGGTTCCGGCTTTGCTTTTTAAACGTTTGTTTTTACTATTTGTATTAACGTTTATTATAACTGGCTTTTTATTGTCATTTTTGAAATTATTCTTCTCTGATTTTGTTTATGCCACGACAATCACAGCTGGAAGTACTGATAATGCGATGATTACTGGCTGGCGATATTTAATTGTCAATACAAAAGATATGTCTTTCATTGTAGCAGTTTTTGCGGTCGCAAAATATACCAAAGATTGGCTGTATGCTGAAAGACAAAAGAAAATTGTAGAATCAAAAAATGCAGAAGCAAGACTAAAACTTTTACAGTCGCAATTTGACCCCCATTTCTTATTTAATACGTTGAATAATCTGTATTCATTGTCCATTCAAAAAAGTGATAAGACTGTTGGTGTGATTCATCGTTTTAAGATGATACTAAGATATTTGATGGTAGACATTCAAGGAGATCAGGTAGCAATGAAAGATGAAATAAAACTGATTAAGAACTACTTGTATCTTGAGCAAATGAGATATGGTGACAGACTGAAAATTGCAATGTCAATAAAAGCAGATGATTGCTCAAGCTATATTTCTCCTATGTTATTTTTTCCAATTATTGAAAATTGTATAAAACATGGAAGTAGTATTGATGCAGGTTCGCCTTGGATTAAACTGCAATTTCTATGTGATAATGGAAAATTGGCATTGATTGCAAGCAATAGTAAACCAACTAATCCGTCAACTTCCTCTCAACAGGTAGGAAGCGGCCTTAAAACATTGAAGAAAAGATTAGAAATTTTGTATCCGGGGGCATACAACTTTAAGATAGATGAGTTAGAACACGAATATCGTGTAAAACTAGAAATTGATTTACGTTGAATCCTATATTTGAAAATATTAATTTATCACGCAGGTCTAAACATATTTTGTTTTGGACTAGCTGGGTGCTGTCATTTACTTTTATAAAAAGTTTTGGTTTCTCGATTCCAACTTATTTTGATTGGTTAGTATACTATCTGCTAACGCTTCCAATATTTGTGACGCACACCTACCTGGTAGCATATTGGTTAATTCCCAAATTTTTCTTGAAAAGGAAGTACTTGGTAACCGTATTAATCGGGATGCTGTTACTGGTGATTTTTTCAGTTGTCGAATTGATTTTTGCCAATGAGATCATATTTAATCAATTAAGTACAGAAATTAAACCTGAAGTAAATTATTTCGAACTCAAAAATATTGTTATTAGTGGAATCGGAAACCATTATATCATTGCTATCTTTCTTTCTGTGAAGATATTGGAAAATTGGTATTCTGCTGAAAATAAAAAGAATGATTTGCATAGAGATACCTTGGAAGCTGAAATACGCTTGTTTCAAAATCAGTTGCACCCTCGATTCCTGCTAAGTACGATTGATTATTTGGAGAAAATTGCAGCGCAAAAGTCAGAAAAAACGCCAGACCTAATTATTCGAATCTCAAATTTACTTGGTAATGTATTTACTGAAGATTCTGCGGATATGATTAGCGTTCGAAAGGAAGTCAATCTTATAGAAAGTTACCTGGAAATTCAGAAAATTGTAAAATATGAAAAATTGGATGTCCAAGTGTTACGATCAGGCGATATTAATTTGAAGAAAATACCAACACTTTCATTTTTTCCTATTATTGAAAAACTGCTTTCTGCAATAAATGAAAATAGCGCCAATCAAACTTTAAAGATATTTATTCGTTCTGAAGATAACTATTTGCTATTTCATACGTCTTTGGATTGTTTGGGTGATGATCCATATGACAAAATGGTGGGAATTATTGAGAAAACAAAAAACAGATTTTCCTTTTTATATGGAACTAATTATCGATTTAAGTATGAATTTAGCAAGAGTATGATTGAACTTTCCTTTGAAATATTCGACCATGATTAACTTGCCAAATGTAAGATACCGGAAAATAAGATATTTAATGCATGCCTTGTTTTGGAGTGCATTTGTTGTTGTTGGTTCATTTATACTGGGCTATAAAGAGAATTATCCATATCGCTTCTATTTGATTAATTTTTTAGTCAATCTACCTGTTTATGCGTTATTTACATACGTAATAGTTTATGTTCTTATAAAAAAACTTTTGTCGCAAGCACAATATTTGATCTTTGCTTTTCTGACTGTGCTATTATTGATGTCAAGTACCATTATTAAGCTGTCTATTAATAAATTTGTCTTTTATCAATTTTTTATTCCAAAGTTTCTGCATCCTGAAGTATGGTTCAATGCTGAATTTATAATCATTAGTATGATGTGGCTTACTGCACCTACAGTAATATTTGCCGCTATTAAATTTTACAAAGATTGGGTTAAAAGTTCAGTTGAAAAGAACGAGATCGAGAAACGAAAACTAGAATCGGAATTGCAATTACTCAAAGCCCAGTTAAATCCACATTTTCTTTTCAATACGCTGAATAACCTATATGTCCTTGCGCTTCACAAAGACGATAAAACGCCTGAAGTAATTGCAAAAATCAGTGAATTGTTTCATTACATATTGTATGAATGTAATGCTTCCTATGTACCGTTGGAAAAAGAACTGATGCTTATTCAGAACTATATCGAATTAGAACAGATTAGGTACAATGATCGATTAAATGTCGAAATAAATAAGAAAATAGAAAATAATTCATACCTCATTCCTCCAATGATGTTGTTTACCTTTATTGAAAACTGTTTTAAACATGGTAGTAGTAAAGAACCGGGTGCTTCCTGGATAAATATTACTATTAATCAGAAAGGTAAAACCTTAAATTTCATCTCAGAAAATAGTGTTCCCGAAGTAAAAAACAACATTGAGAAAAATAACAGGGGCGTAGGGTTGGCAAATATTAGAAGGCGGTTAGAATTAATTTATCCAGGGAAGTATAAGCTACAAGTGAAAGATAACAAGTCGAAATTTGTTGTTCGGCTAATAATTAAGGATGAATATGAAGAATAGTCATACCATATTGCTTCTTATTCTTTCTACTTTTTTAGCCTCGTGTCTGAATGAGCAGGAGAGTGCGGAACTGATTCTACATAATTATATAACCACTAAGGAAAACCAATTTAAAGAGCAGGAAAAGAAAGAATCTTTGATGTTTTGGGAAGCTTGTTTAAGTGGTGATGAGTCCGATTATGAAAAAGTTACCGATGCTGCTACTAATTTTCAAGCAGAAAGCGGCATAGAACAAAGATCTTTTCAAATAGATAAATTCAAAAAGCTTGATCAAAAGATGTTTTCGGACAAAAAAGATCTGCAGTTTTTAACGAAAATGAAAAAATCGGGTGTCATTGAAGATTCTATATTAAAACGGCAACTGGATGTAATTTATCTGAAAATTTTAGGTGGTGAATTCAAAGCAGACAAGTATAAGAAGCTGGTTCAGATGCAAATGGATATTTGGCATCAGGCTCAATATAAAACACTTGAAATTGATAGTGAGAGATATACTGATAGTCAGATAGATTCCTTGAGAAAAGCATCTTCAGATGCTGGCTTTTTTAAGAAAGTGTTTGATGCCAGAAGAGAATATGCAAAAAACACCTATTCTAAGATCATTTCATTGATTAAACTTCGAAATGAATTTGCCAAAGAATGTGGATTCAATAATTATTATGAATTATTATTAACGGAACACGAATTACAAAAAGAGCAAATAAGTAATATCATTTTTGAGCTTGATACTATAACCGATGAAAGTTACCAGTCTGCAAAACAAGTGATTGATAAATTCTTAGCCAAGCGTTTCAATATTCAGAAAGAAGATCTAATGCCGTGGCATTATGTCGATGAGCGTCATATTTTCTTCCCTGTGAACTTTTCAAAAAGGTTGGACGAATTACTGAAAGGGAAAGATATTGTATCAATTGCTTCAAATTACTACAAGCAACTTGGATTGGATGTATCTGATATATTGGATGCCAGTATAATAAATTCTCCTAAAATAATGTCTCAAAAGGACTACTTTATTTGTATCGATTATCAGAAAGATATGAGGATAATGGCAAACGTAAGAAGTGACATGCAAGGATTAAAAATAATTATGCATTTACTTTCTCATGCAGTTTTTTATAAAAACGTATCTCATAAAATTCCATATTCACTTGTTTATCCAAACCTAATTTTGACAGAAGGAGTCGCTGATTATTTTTCTAATCGCATCATTAATTACGACTGGATTGAAAAAAATATTGGAATTGAGCCTAAGGATACATCAATGATTAAAGTTGTTTGTCGACATACGTATCAACTTGAAAAATTATTTAAAAGCCGAACAGTAATGGCATTAGCTGTTTTTGAACAAAAACTTTATGAAGACCCGGAACAGGATTTGGGTGAGCTTTGGTGGGATATAAATAATCAGTACTTGGGATTTGACAAACCTTCAGAAATACATCCATACGACTGGGCTATTAACGACTATTTTCTTTTAACACCGGGAACAGGACAAGCGAACCTTCTTGCAGATATTTTTGCCTCACAATTAGAAAATCACTTGTGCCATGAGTTGAAAGTGGATACTTTGGATGTGATTTCATGTATTGAAAATCAGAAGGTTGGTGAGTTGTTGAAAAATAATTTTTTCAAAAATGGTAATGTTTTGCCATGGAATAAACTAATTAAGAAAGCAACTGGTGAACAATTAACTGCTACTTACTATTATGAAAGCATAGCGAATTTATTTTAAAGCCTGAAGAATGAAAACAAAATGCATTATCGTCGATGATGAACCTCTGGCACGGGATCTGATTCGCGGACATGTCGAAAAATTGGAAAATTTTGAAATTATTGCTGAATGCAGCGATGCCATGAAAGCTCTAAATGTATTGAGGGAAAAGAGTGTCGATCTTATATTTATGGATATTCAGATGCCTCAGATTACAGGGATTGAATTCTTAAAAACGCTCAAAAATCCACCAAAAGTAATTGTAACAACGGCCTATCGTGAATATGCTCTTGAGGGGTTTGAATTAGATGTTGTTGATTATTTGCTGAAACCAATAACTTTTGAGCGCTTTTTGAAATCAATCAATAAGTTTTATCAGCTTAATCAGGATGACATACAGGTTGTTAACAATCAGGGGACTGATAATTTGGCTGATGAAGTGTTTATTTATGTAAAGGAAAACAAAAAGGTTGTAAAGATTCATCTTAGTGAAATACTTTACATTGAAGGTTTGAGCGAATATGTTCAGATTCACACGGAAAAAAGAAGGATTATTACTAAAACAAGTATGATTCACATGGAAGAGAAGCTACCAACTGATCATTTCCTTCGTATTCACAAATCTTATATCGTCTCAGTTCCAAAGATTGAAGCATTTACTGCAAATACCGTTGAAGTGCCGGATAAAGAGCTTCCTATCGGAAGAAGTTATAAAAATGCAGTATTAAAAGCGTTAAATTTTGCCGGATCTGTTAGCGGCATCTAGAATCTGATTAAATTTGTCATAAGTATTAGTTTAAAAGAATATTTATGGCAAACTCTATTTTTGAGAAATACCTTGTGCTAAATTCAAATTTGGTGAATGCCGAGGGAGTGGTTTTTCCTTTGGAATCAGCTGTCTACGAAGTATTGCGCGTAATTGGGGGAGTGCCATTGTTTTGGGAAGATCACTATCAGCGGTTGATTCATTCTGTTGAATTATCCGGATTCTCAATAAAGCTTTCCCAATCAGAATTTGCCGATCAGCTGAAAAGGCTAATTCTGATCAACGAAATAGCAGAAGGAAATATTAAAATTGATCTGTATCGAACTGAAAGATCAGTTGATATTTATACCTATTTTATTCCTCACAAATACCCGGATTTAACGACATATAAAATTGGGGTAGAAACATCGGTCTTGCATGCAGAACGAGCAAATCCAAAAGCAAAAGTTCATCAACATGGCCTTCGGGAAACCGCAAATAAACTAATTCAGACGAGAGGTATTTTTGAGGTACTGTTAGTTAATAGTAACAATCAGGTTACCGAGGGAAGCCGGACTAATGTATTCTTTTATAAAGATGACCAGTTTTATACTGCTTCCAGTGACCAGGTTTTATCTGGTATCACTCGTCAAAAAGTAATTCAATGCCTGAAGAACATGGGCGAAAAGCTTTTCGAGCGAAACATTCATTTGTCAGAAATATCGGAAATGAATGCAATATTTTTAACAGGAACTTCTCCAAAAGTTTTACCTGTACGCAAAATTGATGACATGATCTTTTCAGTAAAGCATAAGAAAGTGTTGAAACTAATGCAAACATTCGATCAATTTATAGAATCATATATTTCATCAAACAACGCAAAATTTTGTTCGTAAAATGAATGTGAAGAAATGAGTTTTCATGTCAGTTTTACATTTTTTGAAGGATCCGAATTGACGATTATGCTTATATTTGTGTGCTTCTCAATAAGCCGTTTTATTGTATAGATACTAAATCAAATTTTTGAAATTCATAAAGTTATGCCTGAATTTACTTATCAAAAACCATTTCCAATTCAGAAGGATACTACATCTTATCGTTTATTAACCAATGATTATGTTTCAACTGTTGAAGTTGACGGACGTAAAATCTTAAAAGTTGATCCCAAGGGGCTTGAGCTATTGGCAAAAGAAGCAATTTCTGATGTTTCTTTTTACTTGAGAGCACCACATTTGGAAAAGCTGAATAAGATACTGAATGATCCTGATGCGTCAGATAATGATCGTTTTGTTGCACATACGATGTTGATGAATCAAGTTGTATCTGCTGAAGGTGAACTACCCACATGTCAGGATACCGGAACAGCTATTGTTATCGGTAAAAAAGGAGAAGATGTGTACACCGGAGCTGTAGATGCTGAATACCTGTCAAAAGGAATTTATACTACCTATCAGGAACGAAATCTTCGCTATTCTCAGGTTGTTCCTTTTAGTATGTTTGAAGAAAAAAATACTGGTTCGAATCTTCCAGCTCAAATCGATTTGTATGCAGAGAAAGGGAGCGAGTACGAATTTTTATTCATCACAAAAGGAGGTGGGTCAGGTAATAAAACATTTTTGTATCAACAAACTAAATCACTGTTGACCGAAGAAAATCTTGCCAAATTTGTAAAAGAAAAAATTAAGGATCTGGGCACATCTGCATGTCCTCCTTATCATTTAGCTCTGGTTATTGGAGGTACATCTGCTGAGGCGACTTTAGCAACTGTAAAAAAAGCATCTGCTGGCTATTTGGATCATCTTCCAACAGAAGGTAACGAGGGTGGACAAGCTTTCCGTGATTTGGAATGGGAAGCAAAAATTGAAAAGATATGTCAGGAAAGTGAAATTGGGGCTCAGTTTGGTGGTAAATATTTCGTTCACGATGTACGTGTAATACGTCTTCCAAGACACGCAGCTTCATGTCCTGTAGGGCTTGGCGTGAGTTGTAGTGCTGATAGAAATATCAAAGCAAAAATTACTGAAGAGGGAATTTTCCTTGAAGAATTGGAGAAGAATCCTGCAAAATATCTTCCAAAACAATCTCCGGAATTGCAACCAGCAGTTGATATCGACTTAGATCGCCCAATGGAAGAAGTGTTGGCTGAATTGAGTAAATATCCAATTAAAACAAGGTTAAACTTGAAAGGAACATTGATTGTTGCCAGGGATATGGCTCACGCTCGTATTAAGCAAATGCTGGACGATGGTGAAGAGATGCCTGAGTATTTCAAAAAACATCCTGTGTATTATGCTGGTCCTGCGAAGACCCCAGTTGGCATGGCATCCGGAAGTTTTGGACCAACAACTGCGGGACGAATGGATCCTTACGTTGACTTGTTCCAAAGTAAAGGTGGGTCAATGATTATGCTTGCGAAAGGAAACCGTTCTCAGCAAGTAACTGATGCTTGTAAAAAGCATGGAGGTTTCTATCTTGGATCAATTGGAGGGCCTGCAGCCATCTTGGCAAAAAGTAATATTAAATCGGTTGAAGTAGTAGATTTCGAAGAGCTGGGAATGGAAGCAATTCGTAAAATTAAAGTAGAAAACTTCCCCGCATTTATTATAGTTGATGACAAAGGCAATGATTTTTTTGCATAAAGAAAATTACCAAATATAAAGGAAAAGAGGCCGTCTCAAAACAAGTTTTTGGGACGTTTTTTTTTTCTTTCTCATTTGGTTTTTTCCTGGTTCTATTTT
>NZ_JBQYLI010000034.1:0-17444 GCF_052690465.1 Sunxiuqinia sp. A32 | reverse complement strand
AAAAAGATGGAAGAATTATTATAAAAAACAGATAAATTTGAATATATAACCTGTAAACTTTTTTTAGGACGAGTCAACAGCTGAAAAATAGCCGTGGGTAGGTGATAACATCACTAAAACGAAAAACCCAGGCAGATTAAACCTACCTGGGTTATTGTGCTCTACTAATAAAAGTAAGCAGCTATTCTGTGTAATACGTATACGTTCGTTTGGCAACAACCGTTGGTTTGCCATCTTCATAAGCAATATAACTGATCCAGTTCCCCATATCATCATAGGTGTAATCGTAGGTATAGGAATCAATCTCATTACTAGTCATATCTTCAACAGTTTGTTCTTTAAAGAAGCCCTCTTCATTGGAAACGAAACTCATTTTTATGCGAACGGTATCGTTCCTGCTAGCCGTATAACTTTCTGCCAATCCATCCATATCGTAGTTAAAATTAACCAGGAACGTTTTTTCCCCATCGGCATTATACCACTGCAATGTTTCTTTCATTCCCATATCGTTATAGGTAACATCAGCACTGGCGAGCAGAGAGTCTGTCTGAGCGTTATAGCGATCAAAACGGCTGATCATCTCACCATCGTAAGTGAATTTCGAATAGTTTCGAATGGTATCTTTTACCATCCAACTGGCACCGGTTGGCTTTCCATTTTCCAAAGTTACAGTCAACTGACCAAATGGTTGATCATTTTCATCCAGATGCAAGCTTGTTACGACATTTCCATTTTCGTCAAACGACACATCAATGTCATCCGTCCAGTTAATAAGGCTGTCACGGTCGGCAACAGTAATGCGCATGCCCGCTGTAATGGTGCCATTATCATCTTTAGCCCAATAGTTTACTTCTTTTAGGTTTTTAACTTTTCCATTCAGGATCTCCGGAAAATAATAATAGGGAGTGAACATGCCAACCACCGTTTTTGGTTCTGGCTTGGGCTCTTGTGCCGTACAGGAAAAAAGTAGGGCAAGTACGAGTAATGATGCGATTCTTTTCATGTTTGCTGTGTTTTAATTTTTGATAAATAAGTGGATGATTTATATAGAATGAGTTTTTCCGGTAAGTGGTACTACTTAGAATTATTATCGCAAATCCCCGGAAGGAAATTACCAGATTTGAAAGTGATTTATTGGTGTTGTGATTGCATATTAATGTAAAAAGAACAGCCTCTACTCGTTCAGAATGTGAACCTTTGAAGTATCAAACATGACACCAGATTCTTTAGAGCGGGACGATTTTCTGAAGACAACATTCTGCCTTCACGTACTCATATTGTTGCTTTCATACAACAAATTATGATTGATCTAGTGCGGATCGAAATAAATTATCCTTCCCTCTATTGCCTTTTACAAAATGAGAAACAAAGAAACAATAGCATTGTTCTGTGAATGACTATAATATTGTTAGCGCAAAAACCCTAATAGACTCCCTGGCAGGAAACAGCCAGCGTAATTCTTTATATGAGTAAACCGACATGAATAGAGAAAACCTACTTCTTTTTCTCCTTGTAAAGGCCGGCATGAGTCTCTTCGATCAATTCTACCAGCGGAATATCTTCCTGGCACTTACTTAAATCAATCTGCTTAATATTCTCTGGTGTGGGGAAGTTCCCGGGGAACCAGTGGTCTTTTTCCTGAAACATGTTGTACCGATAATGGCCAAAGTCTTTCATATCGTAACACTTCCAAAGCTTGCGAAAACGAAGCACCTCCGGAATATTGATTCCCGAAGGATCGTTCAGCATCTCATAGCCTTCATAACCTGCATAGGATACCGTTTTCACTTGCTCGTCCAACCTTTGCCTGATGTACGTATCGGCCTCTGACATGGGTGCCGGTGCCGGGAAGATACCGTTAATCGGATTAAAATGCTCTGGTTCAGTAATACCAAAAGTGAGTGTATGTATAGCAGGATTACCCAGGCAAAACCGTGCATTCCACTGAATGGGATGAAGTGGAGCAGTCAGGTCCACCAGCTTCTGTGGTGGGTTAAACAACTGACCACCCTTGTCGTTAGGTGAAATAATAAATACCCCCATATCCTTAGATGCTGCCAGGTCAATTGCTTGTTTATGTCGTTGGAAAAAGTAATAATAATGCAGGTTAACAAATTCAAACAGGTCGGTTTCGATGGCCTTTAAGATTACATCCAGTGGGGCATGAGTGCTAAATCCCACATGTTTGATGATCCCTTCTTCCTTCATTTTAAGCAATTCTTCAACTGATCCCCCCGGTGCACAGGCTGTTTCAAACAGTTCCTGGTTGTTTATACCGTGCCAGGCATAAAAATCAAAGTAATCTGTTTGCAGGGTTTCCAGTTGCTCATTCACCAATGCACGCATCTCTGCGGCCGTTTTTGCGCTGCCTTTGGTCATCAGGTAGTAGGAATCGCGTTTTACCTTCAGCTTTTCATTCAGCACGATCCCAAAAGCTGTTTCACTTTTTTTATAACCATAAGCGGTTTCAATCAGGTTGATGCCCTGCTCCAATGCCAATTCAACTGTTTTGGTAACCTGCTGCATGGTGTCTTCTGGAATTTCATGACGCGGATCGTCCCAGCCATGCTTGAAGCGCATGCCTCCCAAAGTAATTACACTAACATTCTTCTCTGTTTTGCCAAAACGCCGATATTCCATTTTAGGCTGGTAAATGCTCATTGTAGTAAAATCCATAAAATCAAATTGCTTAAGGGCTGGCAAAAGTAATAAATCAATAAGCAATTGGGAGAATATGTTTTGTTATTAAATATTCATCTTTTACATTATAGGGCTGAACAGCAAATCACCCCTGAGCTGAATAATCTGATGTAGACTATTACCAATTACCCTTTACCCATTTTGTATTGAATATATCTCCAAACCTGTTCCACATACCGGGTCGAAGTTTCCTGTAAAGTATATGAGCCAGTTTTTTTCGGTCTGCGGGTAATAGAAAGTTGCTATGACCACCATCTGTCGCGAACTTCTTATCTGTCACTGTAAATAATTCTTTAAGCTCTTCAAAATGATTGAACGTTTCATTTAGCTCATCTAGCTTATCATTTGCAAGCATCCAGTTATCTCCATTTTTCAGATTCTCAAGATTCAATGGTTTTTCATTTTCACCAAACCTGTACACAGGAACCCTTTTAGTCATTTCTGCCAACCAGGAATAGGCAATGAATCGCGGAAAAATGCCCTGTCGGATATAAATTGTCTCCTCACTGACCAAACCAAAATGATCACGCAAACACATTTTCTGATCAGTATAAAGTTCGTCCTTGCTTATCATATTCTTTGGTTTTTCAAGTTCTTGCTGTTTTTTTACAATCTTTCGATACCTGCTATGGCAAAACTGAACAACCGTGAAATAGTTCTGTTTTTTGTTCCATCGAAATACAATAATTGCTGCAATTATCGATAATAATGTACCTGCTTCGAACACAAGTTTAAAAATATCATAGGAGTCGTGATTTGGGAAAAGGCAATTTGATAACATCTGAATGATTTTGTGGGTGAAACTTTATCAAAATTAAGTCATTGTTTCACATAAGTCAAATCAATAGCAACTTTTCATATGAGATTTATGGGAAATGAAAGCGAGTCTTAAGAAATATATACTTTATGCGACACATGAATATAAAAGTGCTTTACATTTCCTATAAAACCCAGTTTAAGTGTAATCCAGAAACCAGAAAGATCACGGCATGTCGTGACCTTCTAGTGTTGCTCTCTTCTCCCATGACTATTTCGTTACACCCGTTGGGGGGGAAGTACAAATAGTGACCAATCGATTTCTTCATCCTCAAACGGGAAGGCTTTTCATTTTTCATTCGATAAAAGCGAAGATCGGTGGTTATATATACCGACTCTCCCCTGATTTGGATACAACCCACTTAGATTGATCCAACTCTTTCCCTCTCTACAGGTAGAATGGGAAAAGCAAGCGCAGCGGGCTTGGGGTGAGTCAAAAAATTACGCTTGAGTATAAAAAATGAAAGAAGCCCAAAGCCTTTTCATTTATATTTGAATGGCTATAAAATAATACTAATTTTGTGCTCGTTGTTAACTAGCTAAAAGCTTTGAAACTATGGTTGATTCAGGAACCCCCAAAAAGAAATTCTCGTTAGGCGCAACAGATAAAGACCGCAGAAATAACCTGATAGTTATCTTCCTTGCGTTTTTCCTGTTGGTGGTTGTGGTGTTGTTTTTCATGCAACGTGGAGAACACAAACAGATTTTGCAAACCCTTAATGCCGAGAAAGATTCCATCCAGGTAGAGCTAAGCGAGATGGTTCAGAGTTACGACTCCCTGAAAACCGATAACGACACCATCAATGCTGCATTGTTTGTGGCTCAAACCAAGGTGAAAGATTTATTGTTGGAGGTCGGCCAGATTAAAAAGGCCAGCTACGACCAGATTTCTCAATACCAGGCGCAGGTGACTACCTTGCGTGGAATCATGCGGAACTATATTGTACAAATTGACTCCCTGAACCAGCGCAATGAAGAGTTGATGGCCGAGAACAGACAGGTTAAAGAGGAATACATGGTGGTGGAGTCCAAGAATAAAAACCTCGAAAAGGAAAAGCAGCAGCTGGCTCAAAAGGTGGAACGTGCGGCAATGCTTGAAGCCCTTTCGCTAAGTGCCTTTGGGATTAACGACCGTGGGAACGATGTAAACAACAGCCAAAAGGCAGAGAAAATACAGGTAAGCTTTACCCTTAGTAAAAACGTAACTGCCAAGCGGGGTGCTAAAAATATTTATGTGCGTATTCAGCGTCCCGATCAAATCTTATTGATTAAATCCAAAAATGACTTATTCCGATTCGAAGATTTGCGTATTCCCTACTCGGCTATGCGCGAGGTGACCTACGAAGGAAACGAATTGCCGGTTAATATTTTTTGGGATAACAATGGTGAAGATCCTCTTATTCCAGGGGAATATACCATCGACATTTTTGCCGACGGCAACAACATCGGTACCACTACCTTCAGCTTTAAGAAGTAGTTACTAGCTTTTAGCTGCTAGCTATTAGTCTATGACCTGGTGAGAAAAGCTAGTCGGTGACTGACTACAAGATTCAAAAGCATTAGATTTTAGAAAACCAATCTAAGTTAGTTGCGCAAGAACTTGGTATTAAGAAATAAGGTTGTGTGTGTTATCTGATATCTACTAAGGTATTTTTTAAAGATAAGGTATAGAAGAAAAACCTTATTCCGTTTTTGAACCTAAGTAGCTTTGTTACATCCTTCAAGATCAAATCTTATTAATATCCATTCATTTGAAGTTTAAATTTCCCCTTTGGGGTTAATCTAGGAATGGCCAGTTAAAATGGTCTGGCCGGCGTTGGATGGAACAATTTTTTGTGGCATTTAAAAGAATTGATGAGACGAGCTGTCTTTCAAAACAAAAGCCAGGTTTTCCTAAACCGGATTGGTTATTCCTTTTTCCCTGCAGCTGGAAAAAGGAACCAAAAAGAGCCGCCGCTGAATGAAAAATTGCTAAAAACCAGTTCCATTCACTAAAATCGACCAAACTCCTCCCGCTGGTCGTCAAGCAGGCTCGATTTTTCAACGTTCATTCCATTGGTTTTCTTAACGGATTTTTCATTAGGCGGGAACCAGGACAGCCACGCCTTTCTGTGATCAAATCCTCGTTTTCACCATTCTGATTTGAAGATTTAAAAGTATTTGATTTTGGAAAAATAAACTTGATTATCCGGAGTTTGATCTAAGTTGATTTTATAAGAGCCAGCCAATATAAATAAGGTTGTGTGTGTTATCTGATATCTACTAAGGTATTTTTTAAAGATAAGGTTTAGAAGAAAAACCTTATTCCGTTTTTGAACCTAAGTAGCTTGGTTACATCCTTCAAGATCAAATCTTATATATCCATTCATTTGAAGTTTAAATTTCCCCTTTGGGGTTAATTTAGGGATGGCCAGTCAAAATGCCGGGCCGGCGTTGGAGCGAACAATTTTTTGTGGCATTTAAAAGAATTGATGAGACGAGCTGTCTTTCAAAACAAAAGCCAGGTTTTCCTAAACCGGATTGGTTATTCCTTTTTCCCTGCAGCTGGAAAAAGGAACCAAAAAGAGCCGCAGCTGAATGAAAAATTGCTAAAAATCAGTTCCATTCACTAAAATCGACCAAACTCCTCCCGCTGGTCGTCAAGCAAGCTCGATTTTTCTACGTTCATTCCATTGGTTTTCTTAACGCATTTTTCATTAGGCGGGAACCAGGACAGCCACGCCTTTCTGTGATCAAATCCTCATTTTCACCATTCTGATTTGAAGATTTAAAAGTATTTGATTTTGGAAAAATAAACATATTTAACCTTTGTTAGATCTGAGTTAGTTATGCAAGAACCCGATAATAAAATAAGGTTGTGTATGGTTTTATTTGATATCTACTAAGGTATTTTTTAAAGATAAGGTTTAGAAGAAAAACCTTATTCCATTTTTGAACCTAAGTAGTGTGGTTACATACTTCAAGATCAAACCTTATTAATGTCCATCCATTTAACGATTGAATTTTCCCTTTGGGGTTAATTTAGGGATGGCCAGTCAAAATGCCGGGCCGGCGTTGGAGCGAACAATTTTTTGTGGGTATTCAGGGATGTGTTCCTGAAAGAAAAAATTGGGAGGCGGGTTGAAGGTTCATTTTGACGAGATTTTTTTATCCTTTTTATCGATTGAAAAAGGAT
This sequence comes from Sunxiuqinia sp. A32, assembly GCF_052690465.1. Taxonomy (NCBI): domain Bacteria; kingdom Pseudomonadati; phylum Bacteroidota; class Bacteroidia; order Marinilabiliales; family Prolixibacteraceae; genus Sunxiuqinia; species Sunxiuqinia sp. A32. Next base: position 10,753 of record NZ_JBQYLI010000034.1, on the reverse strand, counting down.
AAGCCCATCTGGCTTGAAGATTTAAAAGCATTAGATTTTAGAAAAGTAATCTTACTTTACTCTGGTGATTGAATAAATCTCCACTGATTTGGGAAGATACTGCCCATCATCTGGTTGTTGTTGAATCTCCAGAACCACATCCATCCCCTCTACCACTTGTCCAAAGGCTGCAAAACCCTGTCCATCGGGATTACGTTTTCCACCAAAGTCCAACTCTGGTTGATCATTGACGCAGATAAAGAATTCCGTATTGGCAGTGCTGGGTTCATTTCTGGCCATGGAAATGGTTCCATCAAGGTGTTTTAGACCTGTCTGCTTGGTGGTTTCGTGTGCAATTGCGGGAAATTCCTTGACATCTTCATCCCTGCTTAGTCCTCCCTGTATGACTTCAATCTTCACCTTATTTTGTGGCTGATTGTCCATACGAACTACCCGGTAAAAAGAAGATGCCGAGTTTAGGTATACGCCCCGATCCACCAGGCTTAAAAAGTTCCCGGCTGTAACAGGTGCATGTATTGTATCAATTTCCACAACAATATTCCCCAGCGAACTGCTAATCTCAACTTTGGGGAAGGAAGCACGATTACAGGCATACAGGCTTGAAAAAGCAATTAGTAGTACAGCAAGTTTTTTCATTTCTACGGACTTTTTAGTTGCGGTATACAAACTTAACATTTTATCAGAATACTTTCAGAGGTTGATTTTTTATTCATATATTCACCCTAAATATATGCACGCTGTTTCTCAAGGGAATAGCGACGTTTGATCTTAAGCAGTTGTATAAAAAGAGGAAGACTGACGATGATAGGTTTGTTAGTAGCTACTGGTAACCCAATTCTTCAGGACTATGATTCTGAATAAATAGTAAATACAATAAAATTATAAACGCCAATAAACCACCAGACCTGCACGTAGTCCATTCCAATTTGGTTCAATCTTTTCTCCTGTATCATTGTTCCTTATTTTGAGATCCTTGTCACCTTCTGCATAATACCCATTTTCAAATCCCTTATAAAAGGATATGTTAGCCGAAATAATTATATGCTCTCCCAAGTGTTGCATATAATTCACCCCGGGCTGCAAATAATATCCTCGGGCATTAAACTCTTCATAGTTATCGATTGCCTCCTCATTAACTAATATTTTTTCATCAAAAGTCATAAAACTGAATGCCATTCCCCCTTCGATTGAAACACTAATGCCACTCTTTCTGCCCGGAGCTTTTCCCAAAAGAAGTTTTAGCCCTGGAAACCATCCCTTCTGTTGGTTATCAAAAGTGTATTCGCCAGAATAATCGGCAAGATGAATCCGGGAACCAGTTGATGTTGTAGAAAATTTTAATCCAACGGCCAGAACCTTCGGAAAACTGTACAATGCTTCTGCTTGAAAAAAATACCAACCAGGAAAATCATCCGTGATAAAAGGAGCAAAAGGCAATTTGCTTAGCACCGTTTCATTGTAATCTTTAGTATCAGTCATATCAAAAGTGGCATAACCACACCCGACACCGACCATGTATTTTTGAGCACCCGCTGTATTTGCAATAAACAGAAATAACAGCACGGCATTAAAATTCAATAATTTTTTCATGTGTATCAAAGTTTTGATTCTACATCCAATCTTCGCCCCCCGTCCCATAATATTTGTCCATTGTTGTATTTCATTCCCCACCAATTTAAGTAATGCGATTCATATGTTTTCCCCAAGATAATACGCATACCAGTTTCGGTGTTCAATAAAACAAGATTTTCGCCTTCGCGAAGGAAAAGTTGGTTACCTGCTTTATCTACATGAAAAACCTCAGTATTTACACCATGTGTCAAGTCCCATTGGTGAAGAATAGTTTGGGTAGTACAGTCGATAACCTCAATCTTCTCAGAATCAACTCTAACAAGCTTTGGCTGCTCACCTGTCAAAAAGTCGGCAAAAACGGTACTGTTGCCGTTCATATTTAGCTCCTCCATAGGAACAAGCTCGTTATCCATAAGCTGCAAAAACTCAAATCCACCCCAGTTTTTGACGCAAAAGTATTTACCATCTCCTGATATGTAATGCTGATAAAGCCCCTTGTAGACAAGTGTTCCATCGGCAATAATTTTTTCATTAACAAAATCGTATAACATTATATTTTGCCCGGAAAGAACAATCCCGGTTCCATTATCAGCAACTGTTGTAATGTGTTCGATGTAAGGAAGCTGACCGGAAAAATCGATGATTTTATGGTTATCCGGATTTTCTAAATCGAGGAAATAAAGCTGATTAGGCTCATTCATGTTGGCAATTAAAAACTTATTGCCAGCAGAAACTTCAAAGTTTCCAAAAACCGGTAATTGAATTGTTTCCACGACCTGGTTAAGCTCTGTATTGAAAACATCAACTTCTTTATAGTTGGACAAATAAATCCGATTTTCGATACCAACTCTACCATTGATAAACTCTGGAGAAGGTTGACCACTAGATGCCGTTACTTTTGTTGCCAGATGCACCGGACGACTCCAATCTTCAAGGTATATCGTTCCACTAGGATCAAGCTGAAGCCACAAATTGTAATTATATGCAAAATACGGGTCTGTAATTTCAATTGAGTCCATTGATGGGCCATCGACCAAGTAGAGTGGCACAAATCCCTCATTCGTCCATGAAATGTCGTCGTCCATAATCCTATATCCTTTTAATGCTGCCCAAAAAGGTGGCTTTTCCCAATGTAGCACAATATTCCCTTGTGCATTATTGGTGGCACTAACCTGCGGAATAGGTCCCTCAATATCCAAGGAACGCCCTCGGTGACGATCATTTACCAGCACATAATACCTGGAATTCTCTCCGTGATAGTTTGGATCTGTAACGGTAGTTTGATGTTGATCAGTAATAGTAGCCACTAACTGATCAGGCAACCCTGTAGGCTGAACATATTTATAAACTTGATAATTTTCAAAGTTTAATCCCTTAAACTCTTCCCATTGTATTTTCAACATCCCGCTTTCAAAGGACGTAGCAATGATCGCTGGTCCCATTTCCCAATCGTCCACTACCTTCAGCACCCAGTCCTGTTGCAATAAAAAGCCTTCAGCACCGGTAAGATCTGCTATGCTGCCAGTACGCGATCTGGTATATAACTGCAAGCTTAGAGAATGGGTTCCAGGTGGAAATCCCGGAAAGTACCAAGACAACTCCACTGCTCCCTGTTCTTCCGGATTGGGGCTAATTGCCTCCCCATCAATAATGAAACGTGCCCAATTAACCAGGTCTCCGTTCTTTGTGTAATGGAAATGAATCCATTCATTGTTGTAAACGTAAAGTGTGTCGGTATCGAAGTTAAGTTCAACGTCTACGTAAGGTAGCTTGCCAACTTGGTCTAGCTCTTCAAAATGCTCGCCGGATGGACTGAAATAACAACCTGCAAGCATAAAAATCAAGATCGCAATTAAAAATATCCTTTGCATCAAATTAAAGTTTAGTGCCTAATCCAATTGAATAAACGCCCCGGATAATGTTCCTTGTTGGTGGCTTTTTGATAAAAAAATAGAACAATTATTATTGGCTTTTATAGCTGATATTAGAATCTTATTGAATATAAAACTTTCTTATGTCGACATTATTATTTCACATTAGAAAGAAAAGTATAAAATATTTTTAGCGAACAGATTTGCAACCATACACAAACTTAGTACCGCTTAAATGAATCTACCTTAACAAATCCAAGAACCCTGATCTATCACAAATACACTAAATCCAAGCAAGTCACCGAAACAATGCAATTAGAAATTATCAATACGCAATTGTATCGTGCGATCAACGAAGTTCTTTCTTTAAATACCGTTGTAAAATTTAGTTGTGACTCGATGGATTATCATTTGCTTTTTTACTCAAACAATATTCAAGCTGCAGTCCCAGCCGGATCCCGCTCCATCCGGGATAAATTACCTGACGGTTGATTTCCAGCCATTGGTCTTTGTTCCCATCCACAAACAGTTTCCGGGAGAAGTCAATCATGTACCCGATGTTAGCCTGTAACCGCACATTATTTAAACGATATTGCATATAAAATCCAGGCTCGAGAGCAAAGCCGGAAGCCTTAAATTGGTAATTTTCATCTTCTCTTCCAGCTGGGTATATCTCAATATCCAAATAATCTTTCATTTTGAGGGTAGTAAACATCCAGGAAGCATCGACGTAAAAACCAGTCGCCAACTCGCCTGTTTCCTGAATATGCTTTTGAAGGGTAAGACCTAATTGAGTGCCGTTGATAATTGCATCCAGATCAATCCGCCCCGAATAATCTGAGACCGTTGATCTGGCACCAGTCGAATTAAAGGCGCCAAAAATGCCAAGCTTATTAAAAATGCTCCAATCGTTAAGGGCCAATTCAGCCCGGTAGTTCAGAGTCATTGGGAATTCTTCGGTTGTCTTAAGCGGAATGGTCACCTGTTCAAGCCGATACTGTTGCAGGGTCTTAAGCGTTTTCATCTCATAGCTCCCCACGCCAAGCCGGGCGCCGGCTGACCAATATTGAGCAAACAACCCACTTGAAATGAAGATAAGACTGATGATGAGATATAGTTTTTTCATATGGATTGGTCTAATAGCTGTTGATGTTAATACAAAATCCCTCGGAACTAAAAATGTGGGAACGATACAACCAAAGGTCGTTTATTTGCGGATGCAGGGAAATCCGTTTTTCCATATTTCCAGTAGTAAAATTATAGAGGTAGATAAACTCTCTGTAATCAGACCCTGGTATTTTGCTGCAAAAAGCCACCAGCTTACTCTCCGGATCGGCACCAGAAAAGTATCCCACCTTCACGGGAAATTCATTAAAAACCTGTAAATCGGCCGCATCATACACGCCAAATTGGTTTCCGGTAGAACCTGCATGATTAAACTCATATCCCTTTAAGACCATCAATTGATGGCCGTTATCCGGCATCCAGCTAACATGGGAGTACATATTGGCAGGTAATTCTCCCATCGATTCCATTCCGGACGCGCCAGCCCGCCATACCTGAATAACCGATTGATCGGCATATCCCAGGTATTTTTTTCTGAAAGCGTATTGTCCGTCGGGCGAAAGGGAGCAGCCTTCCAGTTCTTCATTTGGATCGGTAAAAACCAGTTCCTGGCTATTCCAGTCGTACAAGCCAGCACCAAACCCTACAGGCCCAACCATCCGGTTATTGGTAGAAATAGAAAAGTTGTTCCAGAACCAATGGAAGCCAAAGTCCCAACATTCATAGCTGGTATAATCATTCAAATCAGACTTGTTATATATTTTCATGCTCGAATTGATCTGAGTCACCAATCGCTGATCATGGAATGATACAAACCAAGATGAGAAGAAACCGGATTCGCAGGAATCACGGCTGACAATATCCGGATAACTAAACCGGTATATTTTCCCGTTGTTTCCAGCTATGTAAAAGTTCCCTTCAATTGGATCTCCAGCAAACTGGCTGAATTCAGGGAGCCTGCTTCCAATACCAAAAGACACTGTTGATTTCAATATTTGATTGTCCTGGTAGATGGGAATGTTGGTCGTTGGATATACCGACAGTGTATAGTTGCTGGTTTGTCCAAACCGTAATCCGCTGACAACACAAGTCGTATCATTGATATCGGTTGAAGAGTACAGCGTAATCGGCGGATTTGGGTAATAATCGCTTACGCCGATTGTGGTGTGGTCAACTGCTTTGTGAAATAAATTCTTCGTCCATTTGAAGGCAACACTATCACCCTCAACCCAGAGGGTATCCAATTTTGGAAGTGGCGAGTCGAAGCGTTTTTTCTGGCCAACTGCTGTTTGATTACTACCCTGAACCTCGATCCAGTATATTCCGGTGCCACCAATAAAAGATGAATCCTGCCACGAGTTTAAGCTGGAATCCGTAACTTCTGCAATCAGATGACCGTTCCCTTCCCATTCTGATTCACCAAAATTTTTATATAGCAGGTATTTCTGAAAGTTAAACCGCTCGTACTCTTCCCATTCAATTTTTAAAATTCCATCATTATTGTAAATGTTGGTAATTTCCACGGGATCAGGATTGCCTCCATCCAACAGCACCTCCCAGCTCTGTTCAAAGAAAAAACCTTCAACCCCCAACTGATCGGCAATACTCCCTGTATTGGTATTGGTGGCGACCTTCATGGTCATTGTTTGCTGACTAATGCCCCAAGGTGACGGTTCAAATACAAAATAATCAATGGCCTCATCACCGGTGTAGATCAGTTGATCCCCAACAAAGAACTGGACCTCGTAAACATCCAGTCCAAAGGTGTTCAAGTTATAATTTACCAAAGTAGGTACGGTGAAAATATATTGGGTTTCGAAAGGAGTTAACTCCACCTGGATCATCTTCGTGGTGTCCGGCGGTGCTATTTCCTGCCAGTTTTCGCTGGTTAACTCATGCTCGCATGAGCTGAGGAAAACGAAGGCTCCAATAGTGACGGCAAGAACTAAAACATTGTTTTTCATGGCGTACTTAATATAATTGGGAAATTTAAAAAATATTCCAATATCCTATTCTTCGCCCCGCCTTGTTTTACCTAATTTAAATCTAATCTAAAAAAACAGTTCTCAATTCGACATTGAACCACCTACCAGCCACTTACGACTTAAGGTTCGCTTTCTTTTCCGGATGGCTAATGTACACAATCCCCAAACGAGAAGTTACAAGATGAGCTGCATTAAAGGCAGAGACACCAAACCAGAAACAAGGTGCAGAGGTTTCTTTTTGTGTTAAGAGCTGAAAAAAGGATTTGCATCCGTAAAAGACCATTACCGATGGTAGCTGCGTTAGTTGCCGTTCAGGCGGAACTTTTGTTTAAAGGAAGTCCGCTGAAAGCTGCTGCTACGATCGAACGATCCGTTAACTGGCTTCTGACCACCACCACCCATTCGACCTCCACCTTGCATACCTCCACCCATACGTCCGCCGCCGCCACCCTGGCGCATACCGCCCTGTGGTCGGCCCTGACCACCTCCGGCATGTACGCTGGCATTGTTGCCGCTTCCAGTAGGACGGCTCATTGCATTAACCACTACATTGAGGGTGAGGACTTGCTTACCCGGTGTATAAGCAGCTCCAAAAAGCTCTTTCAGAGGGATGCCGATCTCATACACCAATTGCCTTTCGAGGTTTTCGCCCACAGCAATGCGTATTCCGTTTTGGTTCCGCAAGAGAACTTCACTCTTGTCTGTTTGGAAGCCATTAACTTGTACCGCTCCCAGTTGTAGCCCGTAGTTTCTGATCATCGGGTTTTCCTTTACCAATGAACCGGACATTGGATCTTGCCCCCGATCACCCATGCGCTCCATGTTGGCTGCCGGAAAAATCAGGCTGGCCTTTATCTTGTTTTTCTTGTCCTTTGCGATTAGTTGCATGGTCCAGCCAGCAGTCATCATCTTCCGCATTTTAAGCATGTCGCGGACTGTGAACGTCAAATACAGCTGATCGCTGCTGTTCGAAATGGCATATAGCAATCCGCTGGCACTGTCGTAGAAATTCAGGGGCTTGGCCCATTCCTGGTCGTTGCCATCAACCACCACAGGCTTGGCCTGCCAACGTGCCTGCGAACCATCACTTTGCGCCTGTACATGCCCCATCAATACTACGAGGCCCACCATCACTAATCCGAACTTTTTCATGCCGATCCTGATTTTAACTTGTTGTTTTGAAATTTCCGATGGGCTTGCTTCACCCAATCGGATTTTATTTTATTGAACGAATGTTCAAAGAAACCTATTTTTTGTGAATACAGAATTCACCTTGATGTTAAAAATCATTAAGGATTAAAGTCCTTTTAGCTAATTTTAATGCATGGATGTACACGATCCCAAAACCAGAAGTTATAATATGAGCCGCATTAAGGGGAAGAATACCAAATCCGAAATGCTGGTTCGAAAGTTTTGTTATTAACACATAATATAAAAAGGTTTCAAGATCAGTGATATTAATTAAGGTTTTTTCTGATATTTGATTATCAAAAAAATAATTAATGAATCGAGCATATTATTCAGACTCCATCGATAAGTTTTTACAAAAACCCTATACACAGATATTGGGTGAGTTAGCAGATAATAATGAGTTCATTACTGAGCAAACTCAAAGAGATTCATGGAAATTTCAAATTGACTATTTGCAAAATCTGCTTATCGGACAATCAGGTTCAATTTATTTTGAGTATGCCATACCTAGAATGGGTAAACGTATTGATGTTCTTTTGATTATTAAATCAATCATTTTTGTGGTTGAATTTAAAGTTGGTGAAAAGGAATATCCTGCATACGCAATTGATCAAGTTTGGGATTATGCTTTGGATTTGAAAAATTTCCACGAAACGAGTCACGATAAAGTAATAGTTCCAGTTTTACTAGCTACTAAAGCCAAGCAGTCCGATTTCTTCTTAACAGCTTCGAAACAAGACGATAATCTTTTTGATCCGGTCAAATCAAATACTGAAAGTTTAAGTAGTATCATCGCTCATGCTGTGCGGTTTCTTGATGGACATGCACAAATAAATACTGAGGATTGGGAACAAGGGCGTTATCAACCAACGCCAACAATTATTGAGGCTGCAACTTCGCTTTATGCGAATCATTCAGTTGAAGATATTTCGAGGAGTGATGCAAGTGCAATTAATTTGAGTCAAACTTCGGATGAAGTCGCAGCAATTATCAAAAAGTCTAGAGATAATTCAGAGAAAGCAATTTGTTTTGTTACGGGAGTGCCCGGAGCAGGAAAAACTTTGGTCGGTCTCAATATTGCAACTACCCATTTTGATAAAGACAGCGAATTGTATAGCGTTTTTCTTTCAGGTAATGGACCTTTAGTAAAGATATTACAAGAAGCCTTAGCGCGAGATAAAGTAAAAAGAGCAAAAGCAAAAGGAGAGAAACTGACAAAGAAAGTTGCTCACAGCGAAGTGCAGGCATTCATTCAAAATGTGCATCATTTCAGAGATGAAGGCTTACGGGACAGCAATCCACCAATTGAACACGTCACTTTGTTTGACGAAGCTCAGCGTGCTTGGACATTGGAACAAACCACCAACTTTATGCGACAAAAAAAAGGTGTTCCAGATTTTAATAAGTCTGAACCAGAATTTCTTATTTCTTGTCTCGACCGACACCCTGATTGGGCGGTGGTGGTGTGTTTAGTTGGTGGCGGACAAGAAATAAATACAGGAGAAGCAGGTATCTCTGAATGGATAGAAGCACTCGATCGATCCTTTCCTGATTGGAATATTTACATGTCAACCAAGTTGACGGACAGTGAGTATAACGCTGAACAAATTTTGCAGCAGATTAAACAACGACGAAATGTAATACATTCAGACTCTTTACACCTAGCCGTTTCTATGCGGTCATTTCGCGCCGAAAATGTTTCATTGTTGGTAAAACAAATTTTGGATTTAGACAAAATTGGAGCACAATCGACTTTGTCAGAGTTAAACGAAAAGTATCCCATCGTCTTAACTCGAAACTTTAAAAAAGCGAAACAATGGTTACGAGATAAAGCAAGAGGTTCAGAGCGATATGGAATTGTAGTTTCATCTCAAGCCCAACGATTAAAACCTTATTGTATCGATGTGAAATCGCCGATTGATCCAGTACATTGGTTCTTGGATGAAAAAGACGATATCCGCTCCTCATATTATTTAGAAGATGTGGCGACAGAATTTCATGTTCAAGGTCTTGAACTCGATTGGGCATGTGTAGCGTGGGATGGAGATTTTAGATTTTCTGAAGAAGGATGGGATTACAAATCTTTTAAAGGCAGCAAATGGCAAAATATAAATAAAGCTGATCGAAAACTGTATTTAAAAAATGCCTATCGAGTGCTACTTACAAGAGCTCGTCAAGGAATGGTGATTGTTGTACCTGAAGGCAATGTGGAAGACCACACACGACTACCCGAGTTTTATGATTCAACATTCAACTATTTAGAATCTATTGGTTTTGATGTGATTGAATAATGTGACTTATAGTCCGTTGATTTTAGTCTCGAATATCCATTCTTTTGAAAATAAAAAATGGCAAACAATATTCGACTTCACTATTTACATCGCGATTCTGGTAATTATAAATTGTTTGGGTCAAAAGATTTTTCAAATCCTAATAATTTCTCATTGGACGAAATCAAAAAGCTTCTAAGACAATTTTTGATTGACAGTATGTTTTTCTATCCAGAAAAAGTAGGAATTAAAAAATTTGAAGTTCGCAGGTACTGTGATGACAATTCTTGGTATGAGATGGAGTTTATTGAACTTGTTGAAGGAAGAAAGGGAAATGATACAATCGACGATTTTATTGAAAGGCTGAACAATCAATGATTAATTGGTTAATAATTTTCGTAGCTGTTAGAACCAATTTATAATCAATATCCCCTCTACTCGCATTTTACCTACCTCCGCTCGCGCCGATTTGCAATCGGTGTGCCATTCGAAAGGATGGACTGCATTTTCGCCCTACGGGTGAGGGACGAATTATAAATTCTCACCAGCGGTGAGGTCTGCTGTCTGGGTAAGCATGGTCACGACATGTCGTGACCGTATATTCTTGGGCAGTTACGTGACTTTATATTGATGAACTTGTTTGTGACCATATAATATCAAGCCACGAGATGAATACTGTATACCGCTCGTTAGAAAGTTTGGATGAAACAGGCAAGGAATATTGTCTTGTCCTAAAATAGGTTTACACAAAAAGTAAATTTATGCCAGTATTTAAGATCTATGAAGAAAGCTTCAAACG
>NZ_JBQYLI010000033.1:0-24953 GCF_052690465.1 Sunxiuqinia sp. A32 | reverse complement strand
AAGTTTATTTCACCGCTGCATGATTTTGTGACAGAGACTCCGGACCGCGTACCGATGACCGACTGGTATGAAACACCGAGTGCAAAGCAGGTAGGCTTTCAGGCCCGTTCTGTAGTAGGTGGATATTTCATTAAATTGCTGGAAAAATAAATAGATAACTATCACATGTTTATTCCAAAAATTTCTGTGGTATTTTATGCAATTATCTTTTTGACAGTGGCTAGTGGCTGCCAACAAAAAAATAATGCAAAGAATGATATTATGATGTATGGGGACACTTCACGCAGAGGTGTCCCTTTTTCAAAAGATCCTCATGTTGTCAAGTTCAACGGAGAATATTTAATGTATTTTTCCATTCCTCCATACGAAGGAAATAATGATCCTATGAATGGATGGGCGATTGGCATTGCACGAAGTACTAATTTAATTGACTGGGAAAAGGCAGGGGAAATAGTTCCCGTTGAAGAGTACGAAAGAAAAGGTTTGTGTGCTCCCGGAGCGTTGGTCATTGATGGGAAAGTTCATCTATTTTATCAGACATACGGGAATTGGAGAAACGATGCGATTTGCCATGCGGTTTCTGAAGATGGAATTCATTTCGAAAGAAATAAGACGAATCCAATTTTTCATCCAACCGGCGATTGGAATTGTGGTCGGGCGATTGATGCTGAAGTCGTTCAATTCAATAATCAGTACTTACTTTATTTTGCGACCCGGGATAGCAGCATGTCTATTCAAATGCAGGGAGTGGCTTCCGCTCCGATAAATACTAATTTCAATCGGGACGAGTGGATGCAGCTTACTGATGAGGCGATTCTTGCTCCAAAATACCCGTGGGAAGGAAAATGCGTTGAAGGTGCATCTGTGGTTCAAAAAGGAGATAGCCTGTATATGTTCTATGCAGGTGCATACAATAATGGACCACAGCAGGTTGGTGTTGCAAAAAGTCGTGATGGAATAAATTGGGAACGATTAAGCAATAAACCATTTTTAGAAAACGGCGATCCCGGAGAATGGAACTCTTGCGAATCTGGACATCCACATATCTATAAAGATGAGGATGACCGGACGTATTTATTCTATCAGGGGAATGATGATTTTGGTAAGACCTGGAAGATCTCCCAGAAGGAAGTTTTGTGGGATGATAAAGGTCCTCATTTAAATAACTGATTGGGTCGAACGCAATTTTCGAATGAGTAACCAAATTGGCTGTGTCGTCTATCATATAGACCTAAACTGAATTAAATCTTACATTTAAATAAATCGATAAACATGAAACAATCAGGTATTATTGTATCCATTTGTTTAGCAATTTTTGTTAGTCTTTCTTCATGTATTCAGGAAAACGCAGATGTTGACGCAATGGTCGTTTCAACTCCTGAATTGAACAAACAGAATGATTTCTATCTTAGTAATAAAGCCCCTTTGCAACCAACTCATTTTATCAAATTACCTCTTGGAAGTATTCAACCAAAAGGGTGGATTTTGAAATTATTGGAATTGCAAAAAGATGGACTTTGTGGACACTTGGGAGAGATTAGTGCCTGGTTGGATAAAGAAAATAATGCTTGGCTTTCAGAAGGCGGTGATCATGGCTGGGAAGAGGTTCCTTACTGGCTGCGTGGCTATTCCGATATGGCTTTTATATTTAACGATCCTGAAATGAAAAAGGAGGCCATGATCTGGATTGATGAGATCATCAATAGTCAGAAAGAGAATGGCTGGTTTGGTCCTGAAGCTCGTTCCGGAAATGGGAATCTGGATTATTGGTCAAATATGATCGTGTTGTTCACCTTGCAAAACTATTACGAGAATACGGGTGATAAGCGTGTGATTGATTTTATGACGAAGTATTTTCAGTTTGAAATGACCGTTCCTGATGAAGAATTTTTGTCCAGTTACTGGGAGAACAGCAGAGGTGGCGATAACCTGTACAGTGTTTATTGGCTTTACAATATTACTCGTGATGAGTTTCTATTGGATTTGGCTAAAAAGATTCATGAAAACACCGCTGATTGGACTCAGAAATCAAATTTACCAAACTGGCACAATGTTAATATAGCGCAGTGTTTCCGCGAGCCTGCAACTTATTTCATGCAGTCGGCTGATTCGGCTCATTTAAAAGCTACCTATAATGACCATTACCTGATTCGTCGCACGTTTGGTCAGGTTCCTGGAGGAATGTTTGGCTCCGATGAAAATTCGCGTATGGGCTATATTGATCCCCGGCAAGGAACTGAAACTTGTGGTTTTGCAGAGCAAATGACGTCAGATGGAATTTTGATGCGAATTACTGGTGATCCGTTATGGGCAGATAATTGCGAAGATGTTCTGTTTAATAGTTTCACTGCAGCATTTACACCCGATATGAAATCCCTTCGTTACATCACTTGTCCGAACGGAGTAACTGCCGATGCTGAAAATCATTCTCCGGGGATTGATAATCGTGGCCCGTTTTTAACGATGAATCCATTTAGCAGCCGTTGTTGTCAGCATAATCACGGTCATGCGTTGCCTTATTATGTTGGAAACCTGGTGATGGCAAGTAACGACAATGGCTTGGCTGCCATTTTGTATAATTCTTGTGTAACCACTGCTAAGGTTGGTAATGGCGCAGAAGTAACATTAACACAAGAAACCAATTATCCGTTTGAGGAAGATATACGCTTCGCTTTGAGTACCAGCGAGAATGTAGAATTCCCGCTTTATTTACGAATTCCTGGATGGTGTGAGGGTGCATCCGTAAAAGTTAATGGAAAAGCTGTGGCAGTAAAATCAGTAGCAGGATCATACATCAAATTAGATAAGGAATGGGTTGATGGTGATCAATTGACTTTGAACTTACCGATGGATCTATCAACTCGCACTTGGGCGGTTAATCAAAATAGTGTCTCAGTGGATTATGGCCCATTAACTTTCTCATTGAAAATTGATGAGCAGTATAACAAAATCAGCAGTGTTGAATCTGCGATTGGTGATTCAAAATGGCAGGAATCTGCTGATCCTGAAAAATGGCCTGCATATACAATTGATCCAAAAAGTCCGTGGAATTATGGTTTGATTCTCGATAAGGATAATTTAGAAAGTTCGCTGACGATAATTCGGAAAGATTGGCCAACCGATAATTACCCATTCACCCCAGAAAGTACACCAATCGAAATCGCTGCAAAAGGAAGACAAATTCCTTCCTGGGGAATAGATCAATATGGATTGGTTGATGTTCAGCCTTTGTATCCTGTAAAAACTTCAGAACCAGTTGAAGAAATTAAATTAATTCCGATGGGTGCAGCGCGCTTAAGAATATCTGCCTTCCCATTCTTAAATGAATAAAAAGAATGCATTTTATTTAAAGGTAATAATGATGAAGCTAATTTTATTAAAAGGACTGACGTTGGTGCTGATTATGGTGGCCATTGGAGAAACGAAAGCTAAACCTTTTTCGGAGAGCAGGTCAGCAGAAATCAATCTTTCAGAGAGAAATCTTTTGCGGGCTATGGAGCTGACCGACCATGCGGTGGCTGCCCACTTTCCCGGAGACGGAACGGCCATGGCCCGATACTATAATCCCTTTACTGAAATCCGTTCCCAAGAGACTGGAAGCGTATGGATGTATACCGCCGCGATTGAAGCGGTTAATGCGATTCTTCATGGATTGAAAGCACAGAAAGAGAACGGGAATGGAACGCTCTATCACGACCACTTCGATCGTTATGCACATCTGCTGCACAAGCTATACGATAATGCAGACTACTATTTGGGCACCTTCGAGTTAACCTCCCACACTCAAACCAAAGAATGGTCGGTTTATGGCGTCCATCGGGCAAGTTCAAAAGGATTTGCTAGAGTTGAAGGTGTTGAAAATGTTTATGACGACCAGATGTGGTTGGTTCGAGAATTGCTCGAATCTTATCAATTAACCAACAACAGGACGTATTTGGAGAAAGCAGAATATTTGACTGACTATGTGCTTGACGGATGGGACTGCACACGTGATAACAATGGAGAAGAAATTGGCGGTATTACCTGGGGACCGGGCTACGTTACCAAGCATTCCTGTAGTAACGGGCCTATGGTTAGCCCCCTGGTGTGGTTGCACGAATTGTACAAAGATAAAAGCGATGAGATCAACCACCACTATATCGATGCGGTGGACGGCAAAACCCGAAAAACAAAGCAGGTGAAAAAAAGCGACTATTACCTGAATTTCGCAAAAAAGATTTACGATTGGCAAAAGAAGTACCTGTTGCGTCCTGATGGGGTGTACGACGATATGATGGGAGGCTGCTCACCACGAAGTCCCGAAACAGAAACCGTTAACGGAGTTGCTTACCGCAAAGGCACCACTTGCAAGGATCGCGTTGGACCGGCGATCACTTATAACAGTGGAACCATGCTTTCCGGAGCAGCCGATCTGTTGAGGGTCACCGGCGATAACCAATATCTGCAAGATGCGGAGAAATTGTCGGATGCAAGCTTTAGTTACTTTGCGAAACCCGGACAAACGAAAGCGGGTTATTACACCTACGATATAAGCGGCTTCAGAAATTGGTTCAATGGAGTGATGATGCGTGGATATGTTGATGTGTATCCGGCGCATGACAATGTTGATGAATATATTCGTACGTTTCAGCAGAACCTTGACTACGGTTACGAGAACTTCCTGTACAACGGCTTTCTTCCTTCAAACTTATTGGTAGGCTGGAGTGCTGACCAAAGCAAAAACCGAACGGAAGGGATGTTCAGTTTCGCATTTGCTGCTGAATACGCAGTATTATCGAGATATGAACTGGAAAACTAGAACAAAATAACAAGGAAATTAGAGTTGGTTAAGAAAATTGGATTTATAGTTGAGTTGATTCTTTCGAGCTTGATACTGAATGAGGATGCACAGGCTTTTGATCCTTGTCAATACATTGGTGGAAACCATCTTGTACCATGGATACAATACCGAGTTTGATCGCCGGGAATGGAAGATACGTATTCATCTCGTGCCCAGAAAATAAGTTGGATAGAGGACTATTTTCCGGTTTTTGGAACTCCTTTTGCAACATCTGTTGAATTAGAAAAGCCTGCGGGTACTGTTGTTTAGAATTAATTGTTAAAATTGGACGTGATGAAAAATAGTTTAAGGATTTTAATTTTAGGATTGACTGTACTAACTGTATTCCCAGAATTTATCAAAGCACAGGAAATTCAAATCGCGCCAGCTCCTTTGTTTCGCGATCCTGTTTATGATGGGGCAGCTGATCCGGTTGTTTTCTGGAATCGAATCGAAAAGGAATGGTGGATGTTATATACCCAACGCAGGGCAAATGAAATGACTGCAGATGTTGCATTTTGTTATGGGAATAGCATTGCTATTGCTTCATCAGATGATAATGGTAAGAGCTGGATTTATCGTGGGACCTTGGATCTGGAATTTGAGCGTGGTCACAATACATTCTGGGCACCTGATGTCGTTTATGATAATGGGAGATACCACATGTTTGTAGCATACATCAAAGGAGTTCGCAATCATTGGAGTGGTGCTGCCCGCATGGCTCATTATACGAGTGAAAATACCTGGGATTGGAAATTTGAGGGATTGTTGTCATTGTCATCAGATGATGTGATTGACGGAACCTTGTTCAAAGATAAATCCGGCAAATGGAAGATGTGGTATAAAGATAACAGCCAGTCATGGTTAGCTGAAAGTGACGATTTGTATAAATGGACTTGGCGTGACAAGCCGGTTATCGCAGATCAGGCTCACGAAGGTCCTAAAGTGTTTGAATTTAAAGGACACTATTGGATGGTGACAGACCAATGGGCTGGCATGGGAGTGTATCGTTCAGATGATCTTGACAAATGGCAAAAACAAAAAAATCCAATTTTGGAAGGCCCTTCAGATAGACCGGAAGATAAACCCAGTGGCGCTCACGGAGATGTGGTTATTGTTGGTGATCAAGCCTATATTTTCTATTTCACACATCCTGGGAGGAAAAGACATTTTGCAGCAACACTCGATGCTGACGGAAAGTATCCATATGCTGAAAAACGTTCGTCGATACAAGTGGCAGAACTGGTCGTAAATGATGGTGTATTGGAAGTGAAAGATCGAAATAAACCCTTCAATTTTTATTTGCCAGATATTGATTAATTTCAACTTATTTTGCCCTGATTATCATAAATGGGAGTCGTAGGCTATTAAACATTCACGTTTTTTTCTCATTTTTACAAAAAAAAGAAGAATTGGGACAGAATCAGCATTTAAGATTTCTATTAAAGCGCATCATCGATCATGAAGATGAAAGAGCATTTAAAGAGCTGTTTGATCACTTTGCAGATCGTCTCTTTCAATTTTCAAATTCTTTTCTAAAGAATAAATACCTGGCAGAAGAGGCGGTTTCCGATGTATTTTTTCGTGTTTGGTTAAATCGAACTTCTCTGGAAGAAAATATTAATATTAAAGCATACCTCTTTAAAGCAACTTATAACACCTCATTAAATTATCTCGACGAAAGAAATCGGAAGAAGGCGATCTCAATGGAGGATATTGAAGTAGATCTGGGAGTTGACCGAATATGTCCCGAAACTGACTTAATAACCAAAGAACTGAAAGGAACTATTGAATCAGCTATTGAATCACTTCCTCCTCGTTGTAAGCTTATATATCAAATGGCGAAGGTTGAGGAGATGAAATATAAAGAGATCGCTGAGCTGCTGAATATTTCAGTGAAAACCATCGACCACCAACTTTCCATTGCAATTAAAAAGATTGGTTTAGTGATTCAGAATTATCTGGAAGAAAATGAATCGAAACAGGACTATCTAACTCTATTGCAGATTTTTATTCCCAAAAAATAATTTTTTCATGAACGTTTAGGGGATTTGATTATAACTTTTGTTTAAGGGTTATAAAGGGATTGAAAATGAGCAAAAATGAGATTTGGAAAAATATTTCCAGGCATTTGGCAGGAGAAGGCGATCAGAATCAAGAAATAGAGCTGAATGAGTGGAAAAGTTCAGATAATCGCAATCAAAAGGTTTTTATTGGTATATCTGAGGTTTGGAACCACAAACCTCAATATACCTCTGAGAATCAAAAAATCTACGACAAGTTTCAGCATCGGGTAAATAGGTATAAAAGATCGTTAAAGAATAGAGGTCTGCTTTATTATGCTTTTCGAATTGCTGCGGTTTTGATTCTTGCTTTAAGTATTTCTGTTGTTGTTAGGTCTTACTTATCGGTTAAAAACAATAGTGAACTGGTATATCAGGAAATCTCAGTTCCAAAGGGGAATCGTTCCAGTTTGGTTTTGCCCGACGGAACTAAAGTTTGGGTGTCAAATAACTCAACAATCAAGTATCCAAGTTTATTTTCTAAAGATGCACGAGAGATCTATTTAACAGGAGAAGCCTACTTCGAAGTCACTCACAACGAAAAGAAACCATTCGTTGTTAATATTGGTGAAAATAGAATTAAAGTTCTTGGGACCAAGTTCTCTGTGAGTGCATATCCTGAAGATACAGAGGTGAAAACTGAGCTATTGAGTGGCAAAATTCAGTTTGATGTTTTCGATTCATCAGTAAACAATTTTAAGTCATTTGTCGTAAAAGCAGGACAGAGCTTGGCGTTTAACAAAAAAACACGAATTGTTAGTGAGTCGGAAATCAAAGATGATTTCTATGACTATTGGCAAAAAGGCATCTATACTTTTAAGAATGAAAGTTTGGAAAGTCTGGCTGCAAAAATTCAACGCATTTATAATGTTGAGGTGGTATTTGAGCAAGACTATTTGCGAACTAAGAGATATAGTGGGAGCTTCAGTGTTAATGATAATATTTTCACATTTATTGAGGCAATTAAACAAACCTCAGTTGAACCTCTCAATTACAATTTTTCTGGGAATAAACTTTACCTGTACAGATAATTAAAAAATGAAATAAGCCTATGTAAATGATGAATGAAAAAAGCGGAAAATGCGGCCACATTCCCCGCTTTATACAAAATCTAATGATTTTAATTTAAAACCAATAGCCATTTGGCTAAAAGTCTTTTAACTAAACAATTCAAAAGTATGAAAAAAAATGTAACCCGGGAGGAAAATCTATCTTTTCATCCCGTGAAAAATGTTTTACTTATGGCAAAATTGATAGCCTTTTTTTTACTTGTCGGTTTGTTGCAAGTTTCTGCGAGTAGCTACTCGCAATCAATGAAGCTAAGCCTTAGCGTTGAAAAAGCAACTATTCTTGAACTTTTTGAACAAATTGAGAATCAATCTGAATATCGTTTCTTCTATGATAGTGCTTTGGAAGGATTGACTAATGAAACTTCCATCAATTGCTTGGACAAAACATTACCAGATATTCTTAATGAAGTTTTCGAAGGGACAGATATTACTTATGAAATGAAAGACCGGTTAATTCTGGTTAAATCCAAGAGCGGACAATTGTTAAAGTCAAATCAGCCCAAGCAGGTTAAAGGAAAGGTTACAGATACCTCTGGATTAGTTTTGCCTGGTGTTACTGTTGTTGTGAAAGGAACTACCGTTGGAACCATTACTGATTTTGATGGTGAATACAGCATTAATAATGTTCCATCAAATGCAACATTGGTTTTCTCATTTGTTGGGATGGTTACTCAAGAAATTGAAGTGAGTGGACAAGCTACAATTAATATCTCATTGGCTGAAGAGACCATCGGGATTGAAGAGGTAGTTGCTATTGGGTATGGTGTTGTTAAGAAAAGTGACCTCACAGGTTCTGTGTCTTCTCTAAAGGAAGATGATATGAATTCAGGGGCAACATCTTCGGTTGATCAGCTTATTCAAGGTAGAACACCGGGGGTGCAGGTAACGCAGGCGAGTGCTGAACCTGGCGGTGGAATGTCAATTCAAATTAGAGGTGCTGGTTCAATCAATGCTAGTTCAAGTCCATTGTATGTTATTGATGGTTTGCCCATTGATAACGGACAAGTAATGGCTGGCACCGGGTCAGATGTGCCTGATACTCGTGCACCAAGAAACCCATTAAGTTCAATAAATCCCGCCGATATTGAATCTATCGAGATATTGAAGGATGCATCGGCAACAGCTATTTATGGTGCTCGTGGCGCAAATGGAGTAATTATTGTAACAACAAAAAAGGGTAAAGAAGGAACGCTTAAGGTAACCTACAATGGTTACTCAGGTGTTCAGACTCCTTATCATTTAGTTGATTTGTTGAATGCTGAAGAATATATGCAGGTGTTAAATGATATCCTTGATGATGGAGGCGGTAATCCAGAAGAACGTATTACAGGCATACAAGGTGATGGAACAGATTGGCAAGATGAAGTTACCCGTAATGCAATGGTGCAAAGTCACAGTCTTTCATTCTCCGGCGGGTCTAAAAATACAAATTTCTATGCATCGATGAATTATTTCAATCAGGAAGGGATTGTTGTAAGTTCAGCTTATAAGCGTTATGATGCTCGAATGAATCTCGACCATAAGGTGAATAATTTTCATTTTGGCTTAAACTTTACGACCTCGTATTCACAAGATGATTATGTTTCCTTTGGATATGCTATAAACGAGGAAGCTGGAGCTTTATATGCTGCATTGAATTTCGATCCAACCATTGGCGTTAAAAATGATGATGGAACCTTTCAAACGTCACCTTACATTACGACTGATAACCCAATGGCACTGGCAACTGGTGAAGATGGTATTGGAAATAACTATCGGACTCTTGGTACTGTTTTTGGAGAATATACGATTATCCCGGGTTTGACAGCAAAACTGAATATTGGATTTGATAATCAAACTAGCCGTCGTGATACATATGTGGATAGAACAACTAAAAATGGGTTGGGAGCTGGTGGTTTTGCTACCATTATTAATGGTATTAAAACAAATTATCTGTTAGAGGGAACCACTACTTATATCAAGGATATTAATGAAGATCACAGCATAAACTTGATGGCTGGTGTTACCTATCAATCGTTTAATACAGATCGATCAACTTCCAATGGACGCAGTTTCCCGAATGACATAACCAGGACATGGTCGATGCAAGCTGGTGATCCGTCTCTCTATACTATTTTTAGTAATAAATCAACTTACAAATTGTTGTCGTATATAGGTAGGGCCAACTACTCATTTCAAGATAAATATTTGTTTACTGCTACTTTCAGAGCTGATGGTTCTTCAAGATTTGGTGAAAATAATAAGTATAGTTATTTCCCATCTGTTGCAACAGCATGGAAAATGCATGAAGAAGACTTTATTCGAAATTTGGATGCTTTTAGTTTGTTGAAATTTAGAGCAAGTTGGGGTATTACTGGAAATCAAGGGATTGGTAATTATCAGTCGCTTACAACATTTGCAACTGGTCCAACTGCAATTCTAGACGATCAGAAAACAACGACACTTGACCCTTCAAGGATTGGAAATCCTGATCTGAAATGGGAAACAACCGAGCAAATCAATTTTGGATTTGACATGGGTTTTCTTGATAACAGGATCTATTCATCTGTAGATTATTATTCGAAGACTACTTCGGACATGCTTTTAGCTCTTCCTGTTCCTTCATCTTCTGGATTTGGCAGTATTTTGCAAAATATTGGAAGTATAAAGAATAGTGGATTTGAATTTATGGTTGAAACAAAAAACTTGGTTGGAAAATTCAAATGGAACTCAAATCTTAACTTCTCGATGATAAAGAATGAAGTTATTGATTTAGGTGATAATATTGAAGAAATCATTCATGTTGGAGCTGGTTGGACATCCGGTATTGCCCTTATCCGTGAGGGTGAGCCTTTAAATTCATTTTACGGATATAAAGTTTTGGGTGTTTGGCAAGAAGGAGATGATTTCAGTGTAACCACAGACCCTGTTGCTCCCGGAGACACCAAATACGAAGATAACAATGGACGTGATGCTGACGGCGAATTAACGGGAAAGGCAGACGGAAAAGTAAATGCTGATGACCGCGTAATATTGGGGAACTCTTTCCCGAAATTAACGTGGGGTTTTTCAAACAACTTTTCATATAAAGGATTCTCTCTAAACGTATTTTTTGAAGGCGTTCATGGATTAAGCATGATGAACAATAACATGGCTGATTCTTATTTCCCAATCAACTTCAGGAGAAATAAACTTGCTGAGCCATACTTAAACAGATGGACACCTGAAAATCCAACAAATAAATATCCGTCATTTGTAAATCCAAACGGACAGGGTGCAAAAGGGGTTAATTCATATACGGTAGAGGATGCTTCTTTTATTCGTCTTAAAACTGTAAAGCTAAGCTACGATTTCAGGATAAAAAATAGAGTATTTAAGAATGCTACTGTTTATGTAACCGGACAAAACTTATTGACATTCTCTGATTATTCAGGTTATGACCCTTCTACCAATTCAAATGGCGATCCAAGTTTGAAGATTGATTATAATTCGTACCCGGTAGCCAGAACTTATTTAGTTGGTGTAGAAATTGGTTTTTAATTTTAAAAAGATTGAATCATGAAAAATAAAATTATAATAATTGCTTTATTAGCTGGTTTCTTTTCACTCTATAGTTGTGAGGAGGTGCTGCAAGAAGATGTTTATTCTGAATTGGATCCGGGAGGTTTATTTAATTCGCAGATAGGTGCTGAAGCTGTTTTATATGCAGCTTATGCTGAAGCGACACTCAATGGTCATAATGGTAAAAGTTTGTTGAATCTGGAAGAGTGGTGTACCGACATTGAATGGGAAACTGGTGGTGGAGAAAATCAAACAGCAGTGCAAATGATCAATTTCACTTGGGATTCTTCTACCGGTTGGATTAGGGATCTTATGTGGAACAGGCCTTATCGTGGAGTCAGAAACGCGAATACAATTATCGATAATATCGATGAATCAACGTTGCCAGATGCAACTAAAAAGTTGATTAAAGCTGAAGCTCGTTTTGTAAGAGCTACTGAATATTACTACATGTATACCTTTTTTGGACCAGTGCCTTTACGGCAAAGTACACTTGATCCACTGGAACTTCCCAGAGCTACAGAAGCAGAAATGTTGAGTTTCCTGGAAACAGAATTTTCTGAGATTATTCCTGACTTGCCGAATTCTGGTGATGAAAAGCAATACGGAAGAGCTCATAAAGGTGCAGCTACTGCCTTTTTGTGTAAATTTTATTTAACAACCAAGCAATGGCAAAAATGTGTAACTGCTGCCAATAGTCTAATTGGAATGAATCATTATGATTTGTATCCTGATTTCAGACAATTGTTTCGGGTTGAAAATGAAAGGAACAGTGAGTATATATGGGCGCATGGCGCAGTCGTAGAGGATCCTGGTAATTTATATATCAATGGAGCTTTTCCAATTAATTTCTTGACAGAACCTAAGAGTGGGTTTACCTGGACTTCTAACATGAGAAACTGGGCTGCTCAGTACAGATTGTACGATTCGTTTTTTAATTCCTTTGAGGAAGGCGATCAGCGTAAAGAACTGATTATTTCTGAGTTTATTGATAAAAATGGAAATACAGTTTCATTATTGAATGCGAATAATACACGCTCATTTAAATTTTGGCCAGATCCGAATGCAAATGCAAACAATCATGGAAATGATATTCCTCAAATCAGGTATGCTGATATTTTATTAGCAAAAGCCGAAGCGCTCAATGAATTGAGCGGACCAACTCAGGAATCAATTGATTTGATAAATATGGTGAGGAACAGAGCTAACTTAGGTGATGTTGAAGTTGCCGACTTTGGTTCAAAAGAAGCTTTACGTGATCACATCCTAAAAGAAAGAGGGTGGGAATTTTATTCAGAACGTAAAAGAAGACAGGACTTAATTCGCCATGGAAAATTTATTAGTTCGGCACAGGCAAGAGGTATTACAAATGCACAGCCACACCGTGTACGCATGGCTATTCCTCAAACTGAAATAGACGCTAATCCATTGTGTGAACAAAATGATGGATATTAGAGAATAACATTGAATGAGCTGGTAGTCTTTTTAAGGCTTCCAGCTCTTTTTTATCTATATGAATTTTTTTGAAGGCACTCTAAAGTGTCTTGTTTGCTGTTTGTGAGGGATGTATTTGGGTATGAAATCATTCAGCTTTTTTAATTCTCTCACAAAAAAATGAGTAATTTCTATAGGCAAGGAGTAATTATATTATCGGTTATTGAAATTAATTGAACTAACTCTCTACCATGTATCCTGGTTGACTAGTTTCTGGGATATCAATATTTAGTTATTGGTTTTTTGAATCTCTCTCTCTAATTTATTTTTAACCTAAATTGACTGAACATGAAAAATATTTTAGCTTGTTTTTTGGTCTTTTTTGCATGGTCTCTTAATGCTCAACAATGGTCTTCTGTTGAGGGAAAAATGATGACCCCATGGGCATCAGAAGTTACCCCTCAAAATGTTTGGAGCGAATATCCACGCCCTCAATTTGAAAGAAGTGAATGGCAAAATCTGAACGGATTGTGGGAATATGCAATCTTAACGAAGGAATCTCCACAACCTAAGAAATTTCAAGGCAATGTATTGGTTCCATTTTGTATGGAATCAGCGCTTTCTGGTGTTGGAAAATCTGTAATGCCAGAAGACCGGATTTGGTATAAAAGAACTTTTTCTATTCCTGCTGATTGGAAAGCAAAATCAGTAAACTTAAATTTTGAGGCGGTTGATTATAAGGCAACAATATGGGTGAATGACGCTTTAGTCGGCTCTCATCAGGGAGCTTATGACCGGTTCTCTTTTGATATCACACCATTTATAAAAGAAAAAGGCCAACAAGAGATTGTTGTTTGTGTTGATGATCCTTCCAGTTTGGGTGTTCAACCCAGAGGAAAACAACAAATGCCACAACAAGGTATTTGGTACACCCCCGTAAGTGGTATCTGGCAGACAGTTTGGCTCGAAGCTGTTTCTTCAGAAGCTTATTTGGCAGAGGCAAAAATAACTCCCTGTGTTGATTCAAAATCAGTTTCAATCATTCCAATACTTAGTGAACCTTTAAAACCTGAATATACAGTAACAGCAACAATCTTGAAAGATGGCGTAGAAGTTGCTTCAAAAGAAGTGGCTGCCGATCGTGAGGCTAATATTGAAATCGAAGATCCAGTTTTATGGTCTCCGGATAATCCATTTTTATACGATTTAAAGCTAACGCTGGAAAATGCTGAGGGTAAGATTCTCGATAAAGTGAGCAGCTATTTTGGTATGCGTAAAATCAGTCTGGGTGATTTAAACGGCAATAAATATCTATTCTTAAATAACAAACCACTTTTCCACTACGGAACGCTTGATCAGGGATGGTGGCCTGATGGATTGCACACTCCTCCTTCTGATGAGGCAATGAAGTACGATATTCAAATGACCAAGGACATGGGTTTCAATATGATTCGTAAGCATATTAAAGTTGAGCCTGCCCGATGGTATTACCATTGTGATCAGTTAGGTATCATGGTTTGGCAGGATATGCCTTCAGGAATGGTTGTCCTCCCCGCTGAAGATCAAGGGCGTCCTGCTCATGTGCAACATGTTCCACGCGATGGAGATGATTTAAATCAACGTTCACAAGATGGCGCTCAATTTGAGTGGGAACTTCGCCGAATGATCGATATTCATTATAATTCACCATCAATTGTAATTTGGGTGCCTTTCAATGAAGGATGGGGACAATATGCTACTTGCCGGATTGCTGATCATGTAAAAGCATTGGATCCTTCCCGTCTGGTAAATGCTGTTAGTGGTTGGGCTTTGCGACCTTGTGGCGATATTTATGATATTCACACGTACTCTACAGAAGTTCGAATTCCATCAACTTCTCTTGATAGGGCATCAGTGATTGGCGAGTATGGTGGTATCGGATATCCAATTCAAGACCACCTATGGAATCCTGAAATGCGAAACTGGGGGTATCAGACCTATCACACTTCTGAAGAATTGTTGGAAAACTATAAAAGTAAGTTCAATCAGATTGTTGAGATGAAACGAAGCAAAGGATTATCCGCTGCTGTCTATACTCAAACAACTGATGTTGAGGGCGAAGTAAATGGTTTAATTACTTATGATCGGGAAGTAATTAAAATTCCTGTTGATACTCTTCGAACGATTCATTCAGTGTTGTTTGAAAAATAATTTTGAATTCAGATAAGCAATTATAATATGAAAATCATAAAAGCAACTTCCATCGTTTTTACTAGCGGAATGTTATTTTCCGCCTGCGTTGGACAGGTAAAACAAGCGGAACAACCAAAAGAAAAGCCGAACATCCTGGTCATCCTTGCAGATGATCTAGGATATTCAGATTTGGGTTGTTATGGAAGTGAGATTCAAACGCCAAACATCGATGCCCTCGCGCAAAACGGTGTGCGTTTTACTCAGTTTTATAACTCGGCACGCTGTTGTCCAAGTAGGGCAACATTGTTAACCGGTATTTATCCTCATCAGGCAGGAATTGGTTCTTTCGTTGGCCCGGATAGAGGTGTCCCCGGATATGCTGGCAGATTAACATCGAACGCAGTCACCTTGGCTGAAGTATTAAAAGAAAATGGGTACAGAACTTTTGGTGCTGGGAAGTGGCATGTTAATAAACCAGGTCCGACGGAGCGAGGATTTGAGGAATTTTATGGTTTTCTTGATGATTATGGAGTAGATGGCTGGGAACCCAAGTGGATGCAACGTTTCCCTGAAGGGAGAGTGGAGCGGGAATATAAAGAAGGTGAATTTTTCGCCACCAATGCAATTACTGATTATGCGCTTGATTTCCTTGGATTGTCAGAGTCAACGCCTGAGAAGCCTTGGTTTTTATATCTATCTTATCAGGCAGTTCACTTCCCTCTTCAGGCTCCGAAAAAGGATATTGAAAAGTATAAAGATACCTATCAGGTTGGTTGGGATACCATCCGTGCACATCGCTATGAGCGGATGAAAGAGCTTGGAGTCGTTGGGTCGGATATCCAACTATCAGAAAGAAGTGATATTCCATTACCAAGGATTGCCAAAAGAAACAATGTTCCGGGAGATGGTGTTCATAATCCGCCATGGGATATTTTGGAGGAAGATCGAAAAGCTGACCTGGCAAGAAGAATGGCCGTTTATGCAGGCATGTTGGACAATATGGATCAGAACATTGGTCGTGTTATCAGTTATTTAAAAGAAAAAGGAGAATTGGATAACACTTTGATTCTTTTCATGAGCGATAATGGTTCCTGTGCCGAGTGGGATCCATTTGGTTTTGAATATCCGAATTACGATGATCGGGTTGCTGGAGGAACACCAAATCACCCAAATGTGTTGCATACAGGCGAAAGTTTAGAACGACTCGGTGGACCTGATGGGCCGCTTTTCAGCTTTGGATCTGCGTGGGCTAATGTGGGGAATACTCCATTCACATTATACAAACAGTTTGTTCATGAAGGGGGCATCAGTTCTCCATTGATTGTTCACTGGCCGGAAAAGATAAACGAATCAAAAATTTTCACCGATAACTATGCTCATTTTGTGGATGTGATGGCAACTTGTGTGGATGTTTCTGGTGGTGGATATCCTGAAATTTATAATGGAAATGAAATTTCTCCGATGGAAGGAATTAGCTTGTTCAAAACATTGAATGGCGAGGTTGATCCGGAACGGGTATTACCATTCGAACATCAGGGAGTTCCTGCAATCCGTAAAGGTGACTGGAAGTTGGTTTCCCGAAACAGACACTCGATGGGTAAACTGGATTTCTCAGACAATCCTAAATTTGAACTCTACAACATTGCAAAAGATCGATCAGAAACAACGGATTTGGCAGATCAATACCCTGAAAAGGTTTCTGAATTGAAGGAGTTGATGCTTTCAGAGTTTAATAGAATTCATGTTTTCCCTAAGCCTTAATAAGAAAAAAGTTTTAAAGTGGAATTTTTAAATTATAATGTAATAAGGACAAGAAAATCATGAATCGTATCAATAAATTGTTTTTGATTTTTGTTTTGGGATTGCTTAGCTTCTACACCTATGCCGGGGAGAAAACGAATATATTATTGATTTTTATAGATGATATGGGCTACGGTGATTTAGGTTGCTACGGAAATCAGGATGTTCATACACCCAATATTGACCGATTGGCTAATGAAGGAATTCGTTTTAGTCAGTTTTATGTGAATTCACCAATCTGTTCACCTTCTCGTGTGGCAATTACAACCGGACAGTTTCCTTCCCGATGGGGAGTCACTTCCTATATCAGTGGGAAGAAAGATAACAAGGAACGTGGGATGAATCATAATCTGAACATTATGGCTCCGTCTGTTGCCCGCAACCTCAGGAATGTTGGCTATTACACCGCTCACATTGGGAAATGGCACATGGGAGGTGGTCGTGACATGGCGGATGTTCCATTAATTACTGAATATGGATTTGATGAGTCCGTGACTCAATTTGAAGGGTTAGGTGAACGTTACCTGGCAACTTATGAAACACTCAATTTGAAAGATAGTACCCGCGGGTTGGAGAAGCAATCAGCAGCATTGGGAAGAGGTGTAGTTCACTGGGCCAAAAGAGAAAAGTTCACTGGCATTTTTGTAGATAGGACAATTGCGGCTATCAAAAATGCACAGGAAGCAGGGAAACCGTTTTACATTAATCTTTGGCCTGACGATATTCATACTCCACTTGAACCACCACTTGAATTGCGTGGAGACCTCAGTACAAAAGCCAGGTTTCTTGGAGTGATGCAGGAGATGGATCGCCAAATGGGCCGATTGTTTGATTATCTGCGGAGTGATCCGGAGTTATATAAAAATACGTTGGTTGTTTTTACCAGTGATAATGGACCGGATATGGCGGTAAACAAAGCAGGAGTGTTGCGTGGATACAAAACTTTTATTTATGATGGAGGTATTCGCGAACCATTTATCGTGTGGTGGCCTTCTCAGATTGATCAAACAAAAAATGGTTCCGTCAATGAGAAAACAGTCATGGCAGCCATTGATTTGCCGCTTACTTTTATGGAAGTAGCTGGTGCAACTCCAGATCCTGGCGTTGAATACGATGGGCAAAGCATGCTCGAAGCGATAAAAGGCGAAAAGGAGATACTACGGGAAAAGCCGCTATTCTGGATTCGACCACCTGACCGCCCGGGCTATGATGGCGAGAATAACCCCGATTTAGCGATTCGTTTAGGTGATTTCAAGTTATTGATGGATGTGGATGGCTCAAATGTCCAGCTTTACAATTTAATGAAAGATGTCAGTGAGTCAAACAACCTCGTTGAGGAAATGCCTGAAAAGGCCGTTGAGTTGAAAAAACAATTGGTGCAATGGTACAATCAATACCCTCATGATATCGATAAAACCAAGTATAACATGTAAAAGGGAAAATGCAAAAAACTGGATTCATAAATATAGGCTTATTGCTGTTGTTGCTTTTTGCAAATGAAAGTTTGCTGAATGCTCAAACTGATACAGGAGAATTAGTTCCTGCCCCAATATTTGTTGATCCGAACTACCATGGTTCATGTGATCCGGAAATTGTTTGGAATGAATCATCGGAACGGTATTTTATCTACTACACTGCAAGAAAAGGCAACCAGGAAAATACATTTTTAGGAACCCCAATTGGGGTTATATCTTCGTCGAATCTTGCTGACTGGCGTTTTGAAGGGTACTGTATGTTCGATGGAATTGGCGGTAAAAAAGATGCTGAAGAAACTTTCTGGGCACCTGCTATTATTTCAACTAATGGATTCCTCCACCTATTTATCACGTATAAGCCGGATACAATTCCAACAAAAGGTGCATGGGGTGGACCCGGAAAGATTGTTCATTATAAAACATCCTTGAAAGATCCGATTAAAGGATGGGTGAAAGTGGAAGACATGCATGATTCAACAATCAACGCCTTAGATGCTACAGTGTACAAAAATGAGAATTTGTTTCACGTTTGGTATAAAGGGAAGAAGCAAGGTGCTACCAAAAATGAGTTGTATCATTTGACTTCATCGGATTTTGAAAATTGGGAGAATCAGGGCTTTTCAAAAAGTGATGTCTTTAACGAAAAAGCAACAGGTTCCAGCTTTGAAGAAGCACCCTATATTTTTCAGTGGAAAGATAGTTTTTGGCTCATTACTGATCCTCATGATGGGTTTTTCGTATACAAATCCATCGATGGTGAAAATTGGATATTTCAGGGAACAATTCTCAAGGAAGGAGGAACTCGAAATCTTGATACTTCAATGGCACGCCATTGTAGTGTAATCGTCAATAATGATCGGGCATTTATTTTTTATCATGTTGAACCCTGGCGTCGGTATGATTTGGAAAAGAAAAAAGGAAAAGATCGGCTTCCCATCTTTAAACAACCAGCAATGAATAGGAGAAGTGTCTTACAAATGGCGGAGCTTGAATTATTAAATGGGCAGCTTGTTTGTGATAGAAATAAATCAATAGTTATCAACTAGAAAATATATACAATGAATAAATTAATCACAGCTTCATTGGCAGCGATTTCCTTGTTTAAGTTAGATGCTTATGCAGAAAATCCACCCAATATTGTCATTTATCTTACAGATGATCAAAGCCAGCTGGACGCTTCTATTTATGGAGCTGAAGTTTTGAAAACTCCCAATTTGGATCGTCTTGCTGAAAATGGGATTGTTTTTGACAATGCCTTTGTGGCTTCTCCGGCTTGTGCTCCCAGCAGAGCTGCTTTATTAACCGGTTTGATGCCTGCGCGAAATGGAGCAGAGGCAAATCACACGTATCCTAAAAAGGGAACTCCGGTTTTGACGCAGGAACTTCAGAAAAAAGGCTATGAAGTTTTAGCTTTTGGAAAAGTTGCCCATATGAAAATGAACTGGGAATGCGGATTTGATTTTTATCATTCCGGAATGACTAATTTGGCTAATAATGTCACCAATTACTTTGATTCGGTTAAAGTGGATGAACCAGTTTGTTTAATGGTTGGAGACAGACGTCCTCATGTTCCATGGACTACAGAAGTAATCTATGACCCAAATGAGTTGAAGCTACCTCCATATTTTATTGATACACCTGAAACAAGAAAGCTTTGGGCTCAATATTATTCTGATATTGAAGGAGCAGATCAGGAAATGGGGAAGATTTATGACATGGCAAAACAAAAATTTGGAGATAATTTCATTTTCATTTACACGGCTGATCATGGAGGACAATGGCCGTTTGGTAAGTGGAATTTATACGATGCCGGGATTCAGGTCCCTTTGGTTGTAGTTTGGCCAGATCATATTAAACCAAAAACCAGAACCGATGCTATGGTTAGCTGGATTGATATTTTCCCGACTGTATTGGAATTGACAGGTTGTAATGTGCCTGAAAATATTGATGGAAAATCTTTTAAGGATGTGTTGGCTGGGAAGTCAGATGAATTTAGAGATTATATTTTCACTACGCATACTGGCGATGGCAATATGAATGTTTATCCCATTCGCAGTGTTCGTAATCATCGGTATAAATATATCCGGAATTTGCATCCGGAATATTATCATTCCAATCATTCTGATATACTGAGAAAAAAGAATGCTGGAGGATATTGGGATTCGTGGGATGAAGTTGCTAAGACTGATCAAAGGGCTGCAGGTATTATTCATAAATATTATCAGCGTCCGGCAGAAGAATTTTATGATTTACAAGCTGATCCAACAGAGCAGGTTAATTTGATTGATAGTGAAGGAGCTCAGGAACAGATAAAAAAAATGCGTGATTTGCTCCTTGAATGGATGAAAGTTCAAGGTGATCAGGAATCTGTTATGAACACACCGTATCCGATAAGTGGTCCTGTTCCTCATATCGTGCATATGAACAAAGTACAATCAAAATAATTATGAATATTAATTTACGTCCATTAACATTTGCTTTGGCCAGTTTGTCTCTAGCTGGATTTTCCTCCTGTGCCAATTCAGAACCGAAACCCGCTGAAAAACCGAATGTTGTTCTCATCATGGCTGATGATATGGGTTTCTCTGATATTGGTTGTTATGGAAGTGAAATTCACACTCCCAACCTGGATAAATTAGCCAAAACTGGTGTCCGTTTTAAACAGTTTTATAATGCTGCCCGGTGTTGCCCAACCAGGGCTTCTTTAATGACTGGATTGTATCCTCATCAGGCAGGTATTGGTCACATGACGAATACGCCCAATAACCCAACACAGCATAATTATGGGCATCCTGGGTATTTAGGTTATTTAAATCAAGAGTGTGTGACGATTGCCGAGATGTTAAAATTGAATGGCTACCAGACCATGATGACAGGGAAGTGGCACTTGGGTTACCACGGAAAAGAGAAATGGCCATTGCAACGTGGATTCGATAAATTTTATGGAATTCATGCTGGTGCAGCAAACTATTTCATACCCGAACCTCCCAGGGGACTCACTTTAGGGAACGATCCGGTTGAACCTGCTGAAGATTATTATATCACTGATGCATTTACAGATTATGCAATTCAGTTTATGCAGGAATCTGAACAGGAGGACGAACCGTTTTTCCTATACCTTGCTTACACAAGTCCACATTGGCCTTTACATGCGCTAAAAACTGATATTGATAAGTATCGGGGCAAATATTTAAAAGGTTGGTCAGAAATTCGTAAAAGTCGTTTGGGGAAAATGAAAGAAATTGGACTCATTAATACAGACGTCGAATTATCAAAACAAGCAGGGCCTGATTGGGAAAGTGTTCCTGAGGAAAAGAGAAAAGAAATGGATTTACGAATGGCTATTTATGCTGCGCAGATTGACCGCATGGATCAAAATATTGGCAGGGTAGTCGGATATCTGGAGAAAAGCGGTAAGCTGGATAATACCATTATCCTTTTCCTTTCCGATAATGGAGCCTGTGCTGAAGGTGGTATGCTGGGCGGAGGGAAAAAAGCCGATTTGGAAAGTAATAGAGGTTTCATGTTGTCCTATGGAGAAGCATGGGCAAATACCTCCAATACTCCGTTTAGGTATTATAAGCACTGGGTTCACGAGGGAGGAATCAGTACTCCTCTAATTGTGCATTGGCCCAATGGAATTGCAAAAGAGAAGAATGGAAGCTGGATTGACCAGTATGGATTTTTGCCGGACATTGCATATTCTATTAAAGAGGTAACAAGTTCTGAATATCCTACAGAATACAATGGACATTCAATAATACCATTAGCTGGACAAAATATTTTTCCTGCAATTTCTGAGGGAAAACCAGTTCATACTGCACCTATATTCTGGGAGCATGAAGGAAATTGTGCTGTTCGGGATGGCGATTTTAAATTAGTGAAACGATATCCGGGAGATTGGGAGCTTTACAATGTGAAGAAAGATCGCGCTGAAAGTATGAATTTAATTGAAAAAATGCCCGAAAAAGCAGAGCTTTTAATTGCGAAATATAATGAATGGGCAGCAAAGTCGAACGTAATTGACTGGAAAGAACTTCAGGAAGAAATACATAAACATTAAATATTATAACATGAACCGATCAATTCAAACAATAATGTTAGGGAGTGCATTGCTTGCAGGATGCACTTCTGTTCCGACACAACCAAAGGTTGCGGAGAAACCAAACATCCTGCTTCTCATGGTTGACGACATGGGGTATTCAGATTTAGGATGTTATGGAGGGGAAATTCAGACTCCAAACATTGATCAACTGGCTAGCCAGGGGATCCGTTTTACACAAATGCATAACAGTGCCCGTTGTTGTCCAACCAGAGCTTCGCTGCTAACAGGACACCATCCGCAGCAAGCCGGAATCAATGGAATGGGGGTGAATTTAGCGATGAATACAGCCACAATTGCTGAAGTTTTAAAAGAAAATGGATACCATACGGGAATGACTGGCAAATGGCATTTGTCACAAACAAAACCAGTTGATGATCCGGTTGAACAATTAAGATGGATGGCACATCAGGTTGATTACGGCCCATTTTCTCCCGTGGAAAATTACCCAAGTAATCGCGGTTTTGAAGAACATTGGGGTGTGATATGGGGAGTAGTTAATTATTTTGATCCATTTAGCTTGGTACACAATGAGGAAGCTATCAAGGAGGTTCCAGAAGATTTTTATATAACTGACTTTATTACTCAAAAATCGATTGATTTGATTGATGAGTATGGGAAAGACAATAAGCCTTTCTTCTTGTATGTTGCGCATACTGCCCCGCACTGGCCTTTGCATGCTTTGCCTGAGGATATTGAAAAATATAAAGATACCTATAAAGATGGCTGGGAAGCATTGAGAAAAAGTCGCTATGAGCGAATGGCTGAAATGGGAATCATCGATAAGAATACATACTCACTCCCTGAAAATTCATCTGGTAGAGCTTGGGCTGATGTGGAGAAGAAAGATTATGAATCTGCATGTATGTCTGTTCATGCTGCCATGATTGATCGCGTTGATCAGGGTGTTGGTCAGATTATTCAAAAGTTGAAAGAGACAGGACAGTATGAAAATACCATAATCATGGTTTTGTCTGATAATGGAGCGTCTTACGAGCGTGGTTACCCACCAGGCTTTGACCGTCCAGGTTTTACCCGTGATTCAACTATTATTGAATACAATTCAGATCATCCTGGTGCAGAGACCACCTGGAATTATATTGGTAGAGCTTGGGCAAGTGCATCCAACACTCCTTTCCGCTATTGGAAAATGGAATCATACGAAGGCGGTACTTCAACTCCTTTTATTGTTCATTGGCCAGCAGGTTTAAAAGGACAGGAAAATACAATCAATCGTGGTGTTACGCATGTGATTGACGTATTACCTACCTGTTTGGATGTTTCTGATGTGGACTATCCAGAGATGGTTAATGGTCAGAAAACAATTACTCCTGTAGGAAAAAGCCTGATGCCTTTACTTTTAGGTGAGACCACAAGTATTCATGATACTCTTTATTGGGAACACCAAAGAGGACGTGCTATCCGAACAGCAGAATGGAAAATGTCTGCTTTGCCAAACAAAGACTGGGAACTATTCAATATTAATGAAGATCATACTGAAATGAATGATCTTTCTGATCAGTATCCGGAAAAGGTGGCAGAATTGGATAAAGCATGGAAGAAATGGGCTACAGATTTAAATATTAGATTTAAATAATGTAGTTCGTTTGGCATATTGTAAATAAATTTGGGAATTAATTTATAACCAAATAATAAGAATTAAATGCTTAAATTAAGTTTAAAAACCATTTTTACTTTTATGGTGGCAGGAATGCTTATCATTTCCTGTTCCCAAAAAGTTAGTACAGTTAAAGAGTCAGTAACTACTGAACTGAGAGCTCCGGCTTATCCACTTATCACGATTGATCCTTACACCAGTGCTTGGTCAATGGCTGATCAGTTGTTCGATAAACCAGTGCAACATTGGACTGGAAAAACACATTCTCTCATTGGAGCGATTCGTGTTGACGATAGTATTTATCGTTTTATGGGAAAAGAGGATATTCCTTTGAAAACCATTCTCCCAATGGCAAAAGAAGAAGCGTGGGAAGGTAAATACAGTTTGAAGTCGCCTGCCAAAGGTTGGGAACAACTTGGGTTTAAAGATAAGTCCTGGAAGTCAGGAAAAGGTGCCTTTGGAACAAAAGGTAGTTTGGTGTCAAGTACTGTTTGGGATACGAAGGAAATATGGGTTCGTCGTGAGTTCACATTGCCTGCAGTTGCCCCTGGACAAAACTTATACCTGATTTATTCTCATGATGATGATTTTGAACTTTACTTGAATGGTAAGGAAATCGTAAATACAGGAAATAGTGCAAAATGGAATGTTGTCCTTAAAATAGATGCTGAACTATTAAATGAGGGTGAAAACGTAATTGCTGCACATTGTCTTGATCGTGGTGGATTAGCATATGTTGACTTTGGAATATTCACAGATAGTGATCAAAAGGAACTATTTGCTCAAACAGCCGTTCAAAACAAAGTGGCGATGTCTGCCACACAAACACACTACAATTTCACTTGTGGACCGGTTGATTT
>NZ_JBQYLI010000032.1:0-29406 GCF_052690465.1 Sunxiuqinia sp. A32 | reverse complement strand
GCCCAAACCGTCTGTATCAATTCGCCGATTACAAATATTACCTACAACACCTCTGGCGCAACTGGTGCAACATTCTCTGGATTGCCTACCGGAGTTAATGGTAGTTGGGCAGCAAATGTTGTAACAATTTCAGGAACACCAACTGCTTCCGGTAATTTCAGCTACACAATCACTTTGACGGGTGGATGTGGGATCGTTACTGAAAGTGGTTCAATTAGCGTAACTCCAGACAACACAATTGCTCTTTCTTCTGCAGGTGGTACTGATGCCCAAACCGTCTGTATCAATTCGCCGATTACAAACATTACCTACAACACCTCTGGCGCAACTGGTGCAACATTCTCCGGATTGCCCACCGGAGTTAATGGCAGTTGGGCAGCAAATGTTGTAACAATTTCAGGAACACCAACTGCTTCCGGTAATTTCAGCTACACAATCACTTTGACGGGTGGATGTGGAAACGTTACTGAAAGTGGTTCAATTAGCGTAACTCCAGACAACACAATTGCCCTTTCTTCTGCAGGTGGTACCGATGCCCAAACCGTCTGTATCAATTCGCCGATTACAAATATTACCTACACTACATCTGGCGCAACTGGAGCAACATTCTCCGGATTGCCCACCGGGGTTAATGGTAGTTGGGCAGCAAATGTTGTAACAATTTCAGGAACACCAACTGCTTCCGGTAATTTCAGCTACGCAGTAACCTTAACAGGTGGATGTGGAAATATAATTGCAAATGGTTCGATTGCCGTTAACTCGCTCCCTAACGTCACGTTTGCCCCATTGTCAGACGTTTGTATCGATGAAGCAGCATTTACACTAATAGAAGGATCTCCCGCTGGTGGTACCTACTCTGGCCCCGGAGTCAGTACCGGTCAATTTGACCCGGCTACTGCAGGCGTTGGAACTCATACCGTTACATACACCTACAATGATGGAAATGGCTGTGTGAATTCAGCATCCACTGATATCACAGTTAATCCTTTACCTGTAATTACATTGACTAGCAAGACAGACGTTCTTTGTGCTACAGATGGTGATGGAGCAATTAATATTACCGTCTCAAATGGAACGCCCAATTACTCTTATTCATGGACAACCGCGGACGGAAGCGGCCTGTCGGCTTCTGCCGAAGACCAAACAGGACTTTCAGCCGGAACCTATACCGTTGTGGTTACGGATGCTAACGGATGTAGTGCAACATCCGACATCACAATTGACATTCTGGATAATGAAGATCCAGTAATCACGTTTTGTCCTGGAGAAATCACACAAGCTACAGATCCTGGTGAATGTCGGGCTTATGTAACTTTTACTGAATATGCAACAGCAACGGACAATTGCCCCGGAGTAACCATTACAAACAGCGAGAATGGCGGGGGTGCGGATGCAAGTGATTATTATGATAGAGGAACAACGACTGTCACTTTTACTGCAACAGATACTAACGGTAATACAGCAACATGCGATGTATTAGTTACTATTTATGACAATGAGGGCCCTGTAGTTGACGACTGCCCTCCAACTGTTTTGTATTTTAATAATTCTCCGGGAACTTGTGAAGCTGTTGCCAACTGGACGGAACCAGTAGAGACAGAAATTGACAATTGTACTCACAAAAATAAGATCGACTGGTATGAACCAAGCCAGAATCCCGGCGACGTTTTTGAGGTTGGAAGCACGACCATTGAATATCGAGCAGTGGATGAATTTGGAAATGAAACAGTTTGCTCAACCGAAATTATTGTAGTAGATAGTGAAGACCCTGTAATTACCGGATGCCCGGATAATATTACTATAAACAGTGATGCCGGTTCCTGTTTTGCAACGGTTAGCTGGACAGAGCCTACTGCTTCAGATAATTGTACAACCAGTGGCAACATTATTTGGACTAAATCCAGCGATCCTGGTGATTCGTTCCCAATTGGAACCACAACAGTAGATTATACTGCCTCCGATGAAGCCGGGAATATTGCCACTTGCTCATTTACGGTCACCGTCACTGATGATGAAGCTCCGGTAATCTCAAATTGCCCAACAACAATCAATAAAAATAACGATACTGGTTCGTGTAATGCAATTGTTAGCTGGACAGAGCCCACTGCCTCGGACAACTGTACAGCCAGCGGAGATTTGATTTGGACAAAATCTCACACACCCGGTTCGACATTTGATATTGGAACAACAACCGTTACTTACTCAGTAATGGACAATTATGGAAATGTTAGTGCTGTTTGTTCATTTGATGTGGTCGTGACCGATACAGAAGATCCGGAACTCACTTGCCCAGGTGACATGACGGTTTCAGCAACTGCCGGAAGATGTGATGCCAACGTAAGCGTTCCACTGGCTACATTCTATGATAACTGCCCGGGAGGAGCAATTACCAATAGCTACAATAACGGTGGCCCAAACGCCAGTGATGTCTATCCGGTTGGAACCACTGAAGTTATTTATACAGTAACGGATGCTGCCGGAACTGAGATTAGCTGCTCAACGTTCATTACGGTTGCAGATGACGAAGCCCCAACCATAAATTGCCCGTCAAACATTACTGTAAATGCGGATAATGGATCGTGTGATGCCAATGTTTCTTTAATAGTTAACTATAGTGATAATTGTTCTGGAGCGAGCATTACAAATAATTTCAATTCGGGCGGAGCGGATGCCAGCGACAATTATCCGGTTGGAACCACTACCGTCGAATTTATTGCCACCGACGCTGCTGGAAATACAACTCCATGTTCGGTCGATATAACTGTAATTGATAACCAGGATCCGGTTATTTCATGCCCTGCTGCTGTTTCACAGGCTGTAGACCCTGGAAGTTGTGAAGCCACCGTCAGTAATTTGATTGCCACATTTACTGACAATTGCACGGGCGGATCAATCACTAATGATTACAATGCTGGAGGTGCTGATGCCAGCGATAGCTATCCAATTGGAACGACCACTGTAAAATTTACCGCGACCGATGCTGCTGGAAACACCGATGAATGCACTGTAACTGTAACTATCACTGATGATTTGGATCCGGTCATCACTTGCCCGGGTGATGCTAGCAAAACTGCTGATCCAGGGGAATGTGAAGCTTATGTATCAATCTCACTTGCAACACTATCAGACAACTGTGCAGGTGGATCAATCGTCAATGATCACAATTCAGGAGGAGCGAATGCCAGTGGAATATATCCGGTTGGTACAACAACTGTTGAATTTACTGGCACCGATGCTGCTGGGAATTCGGTTACCTGCACCATGGATGTAACCGTAACGGATGATGAAGCACCAACGCCAGACTTGCCCAATTTATTCGATGTAATTGGTGACGCGTGTGAAACAACCATTGTAAATGCTCCCTCAGCAACTGATAATTGCGATGGACCAGTTTTTGGAACGACATCTGATCCTACCAGTTATTCTTCGGTTGGAACTTATTCGATTCTCTGGACTTATGAAGATGGGATTGGTAATACCAGTACCCAAACACAGACAGTTATTATTACTAGTGTTGGTGTACCTTCTCCTACAATCGATAACCTTCCTACTGTACGTGGTGAGTGCTCTGCAACTGTCACTGGTGTCCCAACAGCTGAAACAAACTGTTCTACGACTATCGATGGAACAACTTCCGATCCATTAACCTATAATGCTCAAGGAAGCTATGTAGTTACATGGGCATATGATGACGGCAACGGTAATATAACAACACAAACTCAAGCAGTTATTGTTGAAGATACCCAGCCGCCTGTTTTAAGCTGTATAAATGACACTACAGTAACTGCTGATCCAGTATCTTGTACTGCATCTATTGCGCTACCATTAGTAACCGCAACCGACGGGTGTTCTACTCCGACCATTACCAATGATTACAATTCAGGAGGAGCCGACGCAAGTGACACTTACCCAGTTGGAACTACAACTGTAACTTTCACAGCTACTGATGATGTCGGAATGACATCAATATGTTCCATCGATATAACCATTGAAGACAATGAAGATCCAGTAATTACATGCCCATCACCAATCACACAAACTGCTGATCCTGGAAAATGCGAAGCAACAATTACTGGTTTTATCTCAAGTGCCACTGATAATTGCTCGACAGTCACGATAACCAATGATTTTAATTCAGGTGGAGCTAATGCAAGTGGAACGTATCCTGTTGGGACAACCACTGTCAAATTTATTGCGACAGATCAAAGTGGGAATCAGGATTCCTGCACGGTGGATGTCACAATCACTGATGATGAAGCCCCGGTTGTAAACTGTCCGGGAAACATCACTAAGCCAAATGATGCCGGAAGTTGTGACGCCTTTGTAACAATTTCAAATCCAACTTTTACTGAAAACTGCTCTAACGTAACCATTACCAATGATTACAACGGAGGAACGGATGCCAGCGATACCTATCCGGTAGGTACAACTCCGGTAACCTTTACTGCTACAGATGAAGCAGGAAATATTAGTACAAGCTGCACCATAAACGTTATCGTAACTGATAATGAAGTTCCGGTAAAACCAACACTTGCTTCTGTAACTGAACAGTGTTCTGTGACGCTTACAGCACCTACAACCACTGATAATTGTTCGGGAACAATAACAGGTACAACGCCCACAGCATTCCCTTATACCACTACTGGTACTTCCGTCATCACATGGACCTTTATTGATGCCGCTGGAAACTACACCACAGCCAACCAAACGGTGACAATCAATGACAATACTTCCCCTGTTTGGGACACTTTCCCGGCAACTGCAAATATCGAATGTAGTGATGATTCCTCTCCTTTAGCAACTGGTACTCCAACTGCTACCGATAATTGTGGAACTCCAACAATTACATACAGCGACGCTACTACTTCAGGAAATTGTGTTGGACGCTCCACCATCATTCGCACATGGACAGCAACAGATGCATCAGGAAACTTTGTCACGCAAGATCAAACAATCAATGTGACCGACAACACACCTCCTGTGTTAACGTGTACAGATTACAATAATTTTGATCCAAATGTCATCCCTTCTTACCTTCTCCACACAGGGGTTTCTGCAACTGATAATTGTTCTCCATCAGGTTTAATTACCTACGAACTAATCAGTGAAGAATATTTTGGATTGGATCAGGTCGCTGGTTTTTGCCCTACCAGCCTCGAACGTGTTTACGTTGCCTATGATAACTGCGGAAATGCTTCAGATCCTTGTACTCAAACTTATACTTTCACAAATAGTGGTTCGTGTGAAGCTTGTATTGATGATCCAAGTACAACAGAAGATGATGTTCCATTCTTCGGTGTAATCTTTGATGATCCGGATTCTACCTGGACTTCACCTAGCGTTATTAGGAATGGTATCTGTTGTTATGCTGAAGGACCACCACCACCACGCTGTATTTCATTCAATGTATACTTGCATGAAGACGCAGTTGGTTTAGTATTTGACATTCCAACAGGTGCAATTCCTGGTGGAGCACTTTATTATCACATTGATTGTGGACCTCCGTCCAAAGTTGGAGACGTGATCTGTTTAAGTGGTGGCAGATTCTATACGATAACATTCTGTGAGCCGGGAAATAACCCAAACACCTACTCAATCCAATCCATTAGTGGAGCCACTACAACAGAAGATTTGGTGACCCGTGCGGATGATCAGTGTTCCGGAAACATTTCAGTTTCAGGTCTTGATCCGAATGCCGAAATTACCTGGACTGTATCCTCTCCTAACGACCAAAGTTTACTAAATTATCTCGATTTAACTGATCCTTTAAACCCAATTTTTACTGGAGATGAGAATGCTCCTGCAACCATCGTATACGAAGTATGTGGTACACTCGCTGGAACTTATGTTTGTGATGGCCAACCAATAATTAGTTGTGCAGACGTAACAGTAACGGTATTACCAAAAATCAACATTTCATTTGATGTAGAGACGGATGACATTTGTGAAGATGATATTCCAACCATCAACGCAGGGATCACCCCGATTAATTTAGATTACAGTTATGAATGGCATGACGGACCGGATGGAACTGGCGCAATATTATCAACTGATCCATATTGGACTCCTACGGTTCCA
The DNA here is from genome assembly GCF_052690465.1 of Sunxiuqinia sp. A32. Taxonomy (NCBI): domain Bacteria; kingdom Pseudomonadati; phylum Bacteroidota; class Bacteroidia; order Marinilabiliales; family Prolixibacteraceae; genus Sunxiuqinia; species Sunxiuqinia sp. A32. Next base: position 23,328 of record NZ_JBQYLI010000032.1, on the reverse strand, counting down.
GGCACCTATTCTCTTGTTGTTGAAGAAGATCAAACAGGTGTTGATTGTAATTATGGCATTAGCAACTTTGATATTACTTTCGACTACATTCCTCCGGCAATACTTGCACCTCCAACCGATTTACAGGTAGAATGTAATGACCCGGATGCAGAAACAATAATTGCCCAGTGGTTAGCCACAGCCACTGCTTCCGACGAAGATATTTCAAGTATTCCGGTTGAGAATGACTACGTTCCATTTACCCATACTTGTAATGGTGAGCTAAAAGTGTATTTCTGGGCTGATGATGCTTGTGGTAACCGGGCTTTGGATTCAGCTTATATTCAGATTCTGGATACCAGTGTCCCCGTTATTTCTCAGCAACCAAATGACGGAATAGCAGAATGTACTTCAATTAATCCTGATGAAAATCCTGATTACATTGCCTGGCTTGCCAATCATGGAGGAGCAGTGATTAATGACCAATGTGACGCGGACCTGACGTGGACTGCTGACACAGCCTCTCAAAATTGGGTGATTGACACTAATAATCATACGAAAACAAAAACAGTTACGTTCACTGCCACCGATGATTGTGATAATGCCGTAAGTACACAACCTGCCACATTTACCATTACTGATGAGATTTTGCCCAATCTCACCTGCCCAACCGGCCCGGTTATTTTGCAGGCACCTGTTGGTAATTGTGACCTGGTAGTAAATGACCCAAGTTTAGAGCCAACCTATAGTGATGGATGTTCGGTTGCCACACTCGAATACTCAGTGTTTCATGCCGATGGAACCACCCAAAGCGGCATAGGTTCAGTCAATGGAATAACATTCCAGGTTGGTATTTCAACAGTTACCTATACTGTTTCTGATGATGTAGGCAATGAAATCACCTGTCAGTTTGACGTTCAGATAACGGACTTGATTAAACCGGTTTTCACTTCCGGATGCCCAAGCGATATTGGTCCAATTAATGCCGAAGCCGGAGTTTGTGACGCATTGGTTAATGTTCCAACGCCGACTGTTAGTGATCCATGTGATGAAGGCTACACCATCATAAATGATTTCAATGGCACCGATGATGCCACTGACAGATATCCGGTTGGAATCACAACAGTAAAATGGATCATTGAAGATGCCTCTGGAAATAAAGACAGCTGCACACATACCATTACAGTAATCGATACTCAAAACCCAACATTCACTTCATGCCCAAATGATGTAGAATATTTAATTACCAATGGTGGTTGTACATTAGTTCCAAGTAATGTTCCTGACCCAACATTTACAGACAATTGCCCGGATCCAATTCTAAAATGGGAAATGAGCGGTGCAACCACAGGCAGCAGCCCAACGGATGGACAATACTACGTTAGTGGAGAAACATTTAACGTCGGTGTGACAACGGTTACTTATGTTGTCATCGATGCCAATAACTTAACCGACACTTGCAGCTTTGATGTTTGGATTAAAAACCTGGATGCTCCTCAATTCTCAGTAACCTGCCCTGATCCAGTAGTTGTAAATGCTGACCCTGACCAATGTGATGCAGACCTTATTATTCCTGTACCTACGATAACCAATCCTTGTAATGAAGAGTACACCGTATCCAACAACTGGCCCGACGCTATTGATTCGATGAATGTTAATGGAATTTATCCTGTAGGTACAACAACGATAGAATGGATAATTACAGATGCTTCCGGAACGGATTGGCCATGCACACAAACTATCACGGTGAATGACGCACAAGATCCGGTGATCACCTGCCCTGCAAACGTTGAAGACCTGATTACCAATGGTGGTTGTAACATCGTTCCTACAGGAGTGCAGCAGCCATCTATCAGCGAAAACTGTAACCTTGACGTCTTGAAGTGGATCATGACTGGTGCGACTGTTAATTCCAGTTCGGATACCGGAATCAATTACGCAGACAACGAAACTTACGAGGTTGGTGTGACAACAGTAACCTACATTGCCATTGATGAAGCAGGAAATTCAGATACCTGCTCTCATACTGTTTGGATCAAAAACCTGGCCGATCCTCAATTCTCAGTGACTTGTCCGGATCCGACAATTGTTGATGCTGACCCTGATCAATGTGATGCAGACCTGATCATTCCTGTACCGACGATAACCAATCCTTGTAATGAAGAGTACACCGTATCCAACAACTGGCCCGATGCTATTGACTCGATGAACGTTAATGGAATTTATCCTGTAGGTACAACAACGATAGAATGGATAATTACAGATGCTTCCGGAACGGATTGGCCATGTACCCAAACAATCACGGTGAATGACGCACAAGATCCGGTGATCACTTGTCCTCCAAACGTTGAAGACCTGATTACCAATGGTGGTTGTGACATCGTTCCTACAGGAGTGCAGCAGCCATCTATCAGCGAAAACTGTAACCTTGACGTCTTGAAGTGGATCATGACGGGTGCGACTGTCAATTCCAGTTCGGATACCGGAATCAATTACGCAGACAACGAAACTTACGAGGTTGGTGTGACAACAGTAACCTACATTGCCATTGATGAAGCAGGAAATTCAGATACCTGCTCTCATACTGTTTGGATTAAAAACCTGGCCGATCCTCAATTCTCAGTGACTTGTCCGGATCCAGTAATTGTTAATGCAGACCCTGACCAATGTGATGCTGACCTGATCATTCCTGTGCCAACAATTACCAATCCTTGTAATGAAGAGTACACCGTATCCAACAACTGGCCCGATGCTATTGACTCGATGAACGTTAATGGAATTTATCCTGTAGGTACAACAACGATAGAATGGATAATTACAGATGCTTCCGGAACGGACTGGCCATGTACCCAAACAATCACGGTGAATGACGCACAAGATCCGGTGATCACTTGTCCTCCAAACGTTGAAGACCTGATTACCAATGGTGGTTGTGACATCGTTCCTACAGGAGTGCAGCAGCCATCTATCAGCGAAAACTGTAACCTTGACGTCTTGAAGTGGATCATGACGGGTGCGACTGTCAATTCCAGTTCGGATACCGGAATCAATTACGCAGACAACGAAACTTACGAGGTTGGTGTGACAACAGTAACCTACATTGCCATTGATGAAGCAGGAAATTCAGATACCTGCTCTCATACTGTTTGGATTAAAAACCTGGCCGATCCTCAATTCTCAGTGACTTGTCCGGATCCGACAATTGTTGATGCTGACCCTGATCAATGTGATGCAGACCTGATCATTCCTGTACCTACGATAACCAATCCTTGTAATGAAGAGTACACCGTATCCAACAACTGGCCCGATGCTATTGATTCGATGAACGTTAATGGAATTTATCCTGTAGGAACAACCACGATAGAATGGATAATTACCGATGCTTCCGGTACAGACTGGCCATGTACACAAACAATTACAGTAAATGACTTGCCTCCATATCTGGAATGCCCTGACGATATTGTTGATCAAGCTGATTATGAAAAGACTTATGCTTCAGGAGTTATCGTTCCTGAACCAATATACTACGATAATTGCCCGGACACCACATTAACATGGGAAATGACAGGTGCAACGATTGCCGTTGGGAATACGGATCCGAGTGGTATTAATATTGTACCAAGTCCTTACACTTTTAATGTTGGGGTAACTACCATCACCTATACCATTGAAGATGCACACGGACATACAGCGACGTGTTTCTTCACGGTAACGGTAGAAGCCGAACCGGTGATTGAATGTCCAAATGACACCACTGTGTACACGCCATCAACATCTTGTGTGCATAATTTTGATCCGGGAACACCTGAACTAATTGAAGGAATCCCAACCATTACCTGGGAATGGAAGATATTCGATCCGGAAGGCAACGAACAGGCAACCGGAACAAGTACAGGAAATAATCCGGATCCAAGTGCCCTTCCAATGGGAAATCATGATTTTGAATTAGGAACAAGCACCATCCAATGGACTGCTGCAAACGTTTCTGGTGCTGATACCTGTTTCCATACAGTTACGGTACTCGACACCATTCCTCCTACATTTACCGCACCGTCTTTAACTGCTTGTGTTGATCTATTATCTCTTGCTCAATATGTTAGTTCAAATCTGGATAAAACACCAAGCCCTGATAAGTATACATTTAAGAGTGGCAATACGGCATTGGATTTAACAGACATTTCGGATAACTGTTGTGCTGAGGCTGATATGACCATTAACTGGCGAATTGACTTTACAGATACTCCGGATCCTTCAAATCCCAGTGGCCCAGCATTAACACACAGTCCAATATCAGGATCAGGACAACTGTCAACATACGGAAGCGATATCCCGCTTTGGGGTGACGGAGTGAATTTTACAACGATCACTCATTACATCACCTATTGGATAGAAGACTGTAATGGAAATACATCAGAAGAAATTATTAAACCAATAACCATAACACCAAGACCTCAAGTTAACTAGAAAATGAAAATAATTAATTCGATATATACCACGATCCCTTGTAAGGGAAGACTCTCAAAACAGGACGATGCGGCCTACTTGCCTAAGCTGCGTGTTGCTGGTGTGCGAATCGGTAAGGCGGTAACCCGTCACAGGTACTTTGCCCAATTAATCTGTAGCCCGCGGGTTACTGCTCTTTACCGTTTCTGCTTTAAAGAAAATAATTACCAACTAAAATATATAAATGCCTATGAATAGACTCCCTTATTCCCTCCCGATTACTCGGGATAGGGAAGCCCAAAAGGGAAAGAAGAAAAGAACCAAGATTAAAGAGTCAAGATTAAAGATCTTGCATTAGGGAACGAGGATCTGAAAATGATCCGCACTTAAACAGCGAAAGCTGAATATTGATAAGAACAAGGATTCAAGAACAAAGAACCAAGATCAAATTTCGAAGGGAAAGAATCCTACTCAATAAAGCTTAAGCTGATTACGCTGTCAAAGGGAAAAGTCGATGACTTTAAGCCTACGACTAACAAGATTACCCCTTGCCGATAAATCGGACGTTCCCCCTAAAGGGGAAGATTAAGGGAAACAAAAACTAAAAAGTCTAGAATCTAGCTTCTTGGATCTAGCTTCTAGATAACAACAACTATTTAAACAATAACAAAGGATGAATGGAACTAAAAAAATAAAACAACCATTCACCCAAACAACAACTCTTAAATTTTATATTATGAAAAAGCAAATTTTTATTCTTACGTTTTTAGTACTGGCTTTAATCGCCGGAACTTCCAATTTATTTGGGCAAACTGCGGTACACAACTCTAATCCAGAGGCTGCTGTTAGCTGTACTAATGATGCATTACATCCAATTGCAGGTACACCATACGAATATTCTGTGACGACTGATCCTACAGGTGGTACATATACCTGGTGGGCAACTACAAATACTAGTTTTATATCAGGTGGTGTCCTAAACAACTCTGGCGCAGGAACTCTAGCTTCGCCAGATGTTACAGCAACTACTGCTGCAAATTACAATCAGGGAACTGCCGCTAGTACAATTGAATTATCCTGGGGTACAGATGTTCTTGCTGCTGCTGCTGCAACGCCAACTTTTGTCGCTGTTTATTATGAAGCACCAGCGGGTAGCTGTTCTGATAACCTTAAAGTTTATCAAATTGAACCAATAAATGCATTCACAGTAGACATTTTAAGTCTAGACCCAACTACACTTGCTGCTGATGCCAGCGGATATAGTTATGCTGCTGCACAATGTTTTGATAATGTGCAAAGCGCAAGCTGGAGTGGAGATGCAATGACTTATGATTATGGTACAAATACCCTCTATTTTGAAATAGTTGCCGCAAACTTTACTGAAGAATGGACTCCTACATTTACTTTAACCGGATTACAAGGAGCTCAAACTGCAACAATCGAATGGGATTATGATACTTCATTTGGTTCTGCTGTAGCGGTAACATCAGGAACAGCTAGTGGTACTACTGCTAAAACAAGTGCCACTGATACATCAACTGGTGTTTCCATTTACGCAAAAGTGACAATCACCAACAGTACTTTTGAAGGGATAGATGACACACCAATAACACTAGCCGTCAATGGAACTAACACTGCAGGGCAGCCTGATGTTGTCGCTGCTGACTGTACTAGTCCTGATACAAATGAGGCTACTCAAACTCTTACTGAACGTCCAGAAGTTATTGACAATACAGACGTTGGTGATTTTGAACAACCATAAGAAGGAATTCGCTTTTTCATAACCAGATATAGCCTTCCATTCGTCAGCTGACGAATGGAAGGTCCATCGGGTAAGAAGAAGCAACGAAGATGTAAGTAAATTAGATTAAGTTGAGTTTATGTGTGAGACGGGAAATAGTGTTGATACGGATGTTGGATGCAATCCATTCATGGGATTTACATCGTCAATCACGAGTCCGAATAGAACAGATGATTTTCCGATGCCGCCAGATGGACTTCCGGTATCATCAAATGGAATTCCGACAACGACAGATTACTTTCCGTTATTGTCAGATAGATTTCCGATACCGTCGAATGAGTTTCCGCTATTGACAAATGGAATTCCAAAGATGTCAATTGGTTTTCCGGCTTTGTCTATATGCATTCCGCTTATGACAAGCAGAATCAGCAAGGCGCGTACTCTGTATTTAGAGACAACGAAGCACATAACAAAACTGAACGACCTCAATCATTTCCGGCATAGTAAGTCCGGGGAATACACATATGCATGAAACATCAGAAAGCCTGGAAATACAAGCTCGAAACTGGAAGTTAAACCAGAATCAAGTATCCAGTATCAAGACTGATGAACGCAAATTAATAGTTATGCCACATGGCAAATGAACAGTGACCATAACAAGAACGGACCACCTGCCACGATAGGCAGAAGGATTAGATTTCTAATGTCGGTTCGTCAACAAACAACACTGCCGAAAATAGCTTTCGACCAATGGTTTACAAAGCAGTTCGGAAAATCTGGCTTAATCCCCAAAACAGGGAATCTATGGCCGGGATTTGGTGTTTATGGAAAGCTGATTGCCAACTACTGGAAGCTTGAAAATCAATATCAGGAATCCAGAATCCGGCAGCGAATATCATGCATCAGGAATCTCAGTTTAACGAATGATTATTCTGTAATGAGAACATGATCATAGAGAATAACAAACACGGTCCTTCAAGCAGTCAGTTAAAACTGATTCACGCGAATCGCGGAGCACCGCTACCGGTAATTCTTGCACGAAACAAAGCTCCTGCAAGAACAGAAAGTGGACACATATTCAATCGGGGAAAACCACCCGAAATGGGAATGGTTTGCCTAAAACGGAAGGATAGAGATGAAGGATTGAATGTGAGAATAGTTGAAGGACAGAATGTGGGAATGACTGATTTATTGAGTGAAAGAAATCGATTATTAACCAACGCTAAAGCGATGTAGTGAATATGGCGAACATAGACAGCTTTCGAATATTGACTTATTGCCCTGAAACAAGAAATCAGGCAAACAGGAAAGGTATTGCTGTACTTGTGGAATAACGCAAGGATAGAAGGATTGAATGAGAGATTGAGCGATTTGAGTGCAAGACAGCATTGAGTGTGAAATGAAATAATGAAGGCAAAAAAGATTGTATGAGTTATACAACGAAATTATGGATGATCAATATCCGACCACTGGCAGGTGGTAATCGGATCAGGAGAAGATTGCAGCGTTGTGAACGAATGAAACCGACAACGATATAAGATGAGAATTGACAATTAAGTAAGTGAATCGACCTTTGTACCATATTATTAAACGTCTGGTGCTGGTAATTATACCAGTCATCCTGACCATGGCATTTGCTATGGCCCAGACACCTGTGTACCAAGGTCAGACATCAAAACTTGAAGTTGAAGAGCATGCAGGTGACACGTATACCTGGGAAATTTATAGAGATTCAACGGTGAACTTTGCAACAACCACGGGAGATGCTCCTATAACCGATGCAAGCTTCCCGAATGGTAACTCAGGTCCTTCTGTTGATGTGACCTGGCACGAGCCTGGAATATACTTCTATAAAGTAACTGCAATTGATGCCGCAGGATGTACCAATAATCTGAAAGTGGGAAGAATTGAAATTCTGGAATCACTCCCTACTGCAATAATTACAGCAGATTCTATTTGTGTTGGAGATCCGGCTGTTCTGAATGTCGAACTAACCGGAACGGGACCATGGAGTATCACATACACCACTGGCGTTACATCTAAAACCATTACTGGCATCGATACAACCAGCTATGAAATAGTATTAGATCCTGCACCAACAACGACAACACAATATTGGATAACAGAAGTACAGGATCAGTTTGGAACCAATACGGGAGAGTCGGAAAAAGCATTACTGGAAGTATATCCTAAACCAAACAGTTCGCGAATTTACCAATACGATAAAGAATGAAATTAATTAATGAAAAATGTACAATGATCAATGGTCAATGAAGAATAAACATTGAAAATTAAATGAATTGAAAATGAAAGAAAATCCAATAAGAGATAAGTCCTATGATTTTGCGTTGCGCATCATTGAAGTTTACAAACAGTTAACGCAGAATGAACGTGAATTTGTCCTTTCGAAGCAACTGCTGCGTTCGGGAACATCTATCGGTGCAAATGCAGAAGAAGCAATAGGAGCACAATCAAAAAAGGATTTTCTGTCTAAAATCTCAATCTCCTATAAGGAGGCACGAGAAACAAAATATTGGATAAGGTTGCTTCGAGATAGCAACTATATAAATCAGGATAAAGCCAACAACTTAATACAAGAAGTCGATGAGCTTTTAAAGCTGATGGGAGCAATTATTTCAACAACTAAAAAGAGATTAGTAATCGAAAAAGCGAATAGTAGAACATTAAAAAATTGATCATTGAATATTGACAATTGAACATTAAATGAAGGTTTTTAAATACATATGGATGATTATGCTGCTGGCAGTTACCGCAACGGTGACCGCACAGGAAAGCTATGTCATCGATGAAGTATGTATTGGAGCCGAAAGATATTATCGTATTGATGGAGAGGAAGGTTCAATCTATGAATGGATGTTAACGGATTCTTTAGGTAATGAGACCAATATCGTGGGAACACCATTCAGCGAACCGGATACAATTAATGGCGGTACAAAATACGGAAGTGAGGTCTCAATAAGCTGGGATAATACAGGAGCTTTCACCCTTTCATCAATTCAAACTTCCATTTACGGATGTGATACCATTCAAGCGGGCGAAATTATTGTATTCGAGCAACCGGATGCATTTGCAGGTAATCCTCAAATTATCTGTCCGGAAGATAGTGTTGAATTATTTGAGGCCACAGCAGCCAACTATAGTCACATTTTATGGATCGGTGGTGACGGAACATTTAATAATGATACAATTCTTCAACCAGTTTATACCCCTGGCCCAAATGATGTTTTGGCTGGAAGTGTAGTCTTAACAATGTCAGCTGAAGGAGAAGGAAGTAGTGCAACTTGTACAACAGCAATTAGCACGGTAAATATCACCCTGATCCCGATTGAGTCTCTAAGCAGCACACTCGATACTACGATTTGCGAAAGTGATCTTCCATTTACATGGTTAAGTGCAGATTACGACTCAACAGGTGTTTATCAAGACACACTAGTTAGTGCATTTGGCTGTGACTCTATTCTAACACTTAACCTGTCAATTTTACCAATTACCACAAGCATTACAGACACTACCATTTGTGAAACCGACTTACCATTCGTTTGGAACGGAATTGACTATATAACATCTGGTGCATACAACGATACTATTGCGAACATATTCGGCTGTGATTCAGTAATGACGCTCAACCTAACAGTAAACCCAACTTCTGTCAGCATAACTGATACTACTATTTGTGAGCTTGACCTGCCATTCGTTTGGAATGGAATTGACTATTCTGCTGCAGGAACATACAACGACACCATTGATAATGAATTTGGTTGTGATTCGGTAATGACTCTGAACCTTACAATCAATCCAACCACACTGAGCGTAATTGATACAACAATTTGTGAAGCTGATCTTCCATTTGTTTGGAATGGAATCGACTATATCACTTCAGGTTCATTTAATGATACTATTAACAACACAATGGGTTGCGACTCGGTCATGACTCTTAATTTAAGTATCACCCCTACGACATTCAGCGTAATTGACACAACAATTTGTGAATCTGACCTACCGTTCGCTTGGAATGGAGTGGACTATATAGAATCAGGTTCATTCAACGATACTATTGACAACGCAATGGGTTGTGATTCGGTAATGACTCTCAACTTGCTTGTCAACCCAGAAACTGCCAGTGTAATTGACACGACCATTTGTGAAACTGATTTACCATTCGTTTGGAACGGAATCGACTATATCACTTCAGGTTCATTCAACGATACTATCGCCAACTCATTTGGTTGTGATTCGGTAATGACGCTCAACTTAACGGTGAACCCAGCTTCTGTTAGCGTAACCGATACAACCATCTGCGAGGCTGATCTGCCATTCGCATGGAATGGTGTTGACTATCCTATCGCCGGAACTTACAATGACACCATTAACAATGTGTTTGGCTGCGATTCTGTAATGACACTCAACCTGTTTGTTAACCCTGAAACGGTAGAAACAACCACCTTGGAAATTTGCAGTTCGCAGGTTCCATTTAACTGGAATTCTCTGGTGATTGATACTACTGGTATTTATACCGACACCCTGACAAATGCATTGGGCTGTGATTCAATTGTCACAGTTGATTTGACCGTATTGCCTGAACTTACAACAGTAATTGACACCACCATCTGTGACAGTGAATTACCATTCAACTGGAGCGGTGTAGATTACAGTGCAGCCGGAGTTTATAGCGATACACTAATCAGTTCATTTGGTTGTGATTCCATCATCACCCTGAACTTGTTTGTCAACCCGGAAACTGCCAGCGTAATTGACACGACCATTTGTGAAACTGATTTACCATTCATTTGGAACGGAATTGATTATATTTCATCAGGTTCATTCAACGATACTATTACAAACTCATTCGGTTGTGACTCAGTAATGACGCTCAACCTGACAGTAAACCCAACTTCTGTGAGTGTAACCGATACAACCATCTGCGAATCGGATCTTCCATTTGTATGGAATGGTGTTGACTATCCTGTCGCAGGAACATACAATGATACCATTGACAATGTATTTGGCTGCGATTCAGTAATGACACTGAACCTGTTTGTCAATCCTGAAACGATAGAAACAACCACCTTGGAAATTTGCAGTTCACAGGTTCCATTCAACTGGAATTCTCTGGTGATTGATACTACTGGTATTTATACCGACACCTTAACAAATGCATTGGGCTGTGATTCAATTGTGACTGTTGATTTGACCGTATTGCCAGAACTTACAACGACTATTGATACTACCATCTGTGACAGTGAGTTGCCATTCAACTGGAACGGTGTAGATTACAGTGCAGCCGGAGTTTATAGCGATACACTAATCAGTTCATTTGGTTGTGATTCCATTATTACCCTGAATCTGTTTATCAACCCGGAAACTGCCAGCGTAATTGACACGACCATTTGTGAAACTGATTTACCATTCGTTTGGAACGGAGTCGATTATATTGCATCAGGTACATTCAACGATACCATCGCCAACACATTTGGTTGTGATTCGGTAATGACGCTCAACTTAACGGTGAACCCAGCTTCTGTTAGCGTAACCGATACAACTATCTGCGAATCAGAACTGCCATTTGCCTGGAATGGTGTTGACTATCCTATCGCAGGAACATACAATGATACCATTGACAATGTATTTGGCTGCGATTCAGTAATGACACTGAACCTGTCTGTCAATCCTGAAACGATAGAAACAACCACCTTGGAAATTTGCAGTTCACAGGTTCCATTCAACTGGAATTCTCTGGTGATTGATACTACTGGTATTTATACCGACACCTTAACAAATGCATTGGGCTGTGATTCAATTGTGACTGTTGATTTGACCGTATTGCCGGAACTTACAACGACTATTGACACTACCGTTTGTGACAGTGAATTACCATTCATCTGGAACGGTGTTGATTACAATACAACAGGAGCTTATAGCGATACACTAATCAGTTCATTTGGTTGTGATTCCATCATCACCCTGAACTTGTTTGTCAACCCGGAAACTGCCAGCGTAATTGACACGACCATTTGTGAAACTGATTTACCATTTGTTTGGAACGGAATCGATTATATTGCATCAGGTTCATTCAACGATACCATCGCCAACACATTTGGTTGTGATTCGGTAATGACGCTCAACTTAACGGTGAACCCAGTTTCTGTTAGCGTAACAGATACAACCATCTGCGAGACTGACCTGCCATTTGTTTGGAATGGAGTTGACTATATTATAAACGGTACCTATACTGACACTCTAACGAACGTTACCGGATGCGATTCCGTTGCGACATTGGAATTGACAATTATTCCAGAGATTACTGAAACTGAAAATATAGAAATCTGCCAGGCACAACTTCCATTAACCTGGAATTCTCTGGTCATTGACACTGCTGGAGTTTATATTGATACACTGACTAATGTTGCTGGTTGTGATTCAATTGTAACATTAACCCTTACCATATCTCCTGAAATAAGAAGTGAAGAATTTATTGAGATTTGTGAAGCGGCTCTGCCTTATGATTGGAATGGTCATATAATTAATGCAGCTGGATCATTCACCGATAGCTTAACGAACATCGCGGGATGTGACTCTATTGCAACCTTAAATCTTACAGTATTCCCGGAAGTACAAACAACTGAAGACATTCAGGTTTGTACAGCACAACTCCCATACGAGTGGAATTCTTACTCAATTGACACTGCAGGTGTTTATATTGATACATTGGCAACGATGGCAGGTTGTGATTCAATAGTAACATTAAACTTCTCAATAGCACCGGAATTAGTTTATGCCGATTACGTTCAGGTTTGTAATGCAGATCTTCCATACAGCTGGAATGGATTATCTATTAATTCTGAAGGCACCTATTCAGATACTCTTACGAATATTGCCGGTTGTGATTCAATAATCGTTCTTAATTTAGAAATTGCACCAGCGGTAAATAGTGATTCAATAGTCTCAATTTGTTCTTCTGAACTTCCATTCGTTTGGAATGATATTGATTATAACACTTCCGGTACTTATGTATTTGACACATTAACAAGTAATGGATGCGACTCTACTGCAACCTTATACCTAACTGTGCTAGAAGGATCAACAAGTGTAGTTAATGTATCTGTTTGTCAATCTGAATTACCTTATAATTGGAATGGAAATGATTATTACACCGGTGGCACTTTCACTTATTCAACAATGAATGCAGCCGGTTGTGATTCTACTGAAACACTTAACCTGAATATAAAACTTGAGACCGCTAGTACAACAAACATCGAAGTATGTGATGCTCAACTTCCATATAACTGGAATGGAATAAGTATTAGTGCGGAAGGAACCTATGAGGCAACGCTCACAAATAGTGCTGGTTGTGATTCTACGGCAACACTTAATTTAAGTATTGCTCCAATAATTACCAATACAGTTATTCTTCAAATATGTGATTCAGAAATACCGTACGCATGGAATGGACAAAGCATCACAACATCTGGCATATATAAAGATACATTAACGAATGTAGCTGGTTGTGATTCAATCGCAATTCTTGATTTAACAGTAGCTCCATCTGTAAGTTCAGTAGAAAACATTTATGTCTGCAGTTATGACCTTCCATACAATTGGAACGGAACATTAATTACAAGTTCTGGAACATACACTGCTAATCTGACAAGTACTGCGGGCTGTGATTCAATTGCAACACTTAATGTAGACGTTACTGATCTTCAGCTAAGCACGGTCACCCACAATGTAGATTGTAAAGGTGACAATAGTGGTAAGATTGTTCTCTATATAAACGGTGGATCAGGAAATTATGATATCATGTGGAGTAATGGAGAAACTACTCAAAATCTCAGTAATCTTGCTGCTGGCAGTTATAGTGTGACCGTAATTGATAAGGATGGTGGATGTCAAAAAAATCTCACAACCTGGATTTATGAACCTGCATTAAATGACACAGAAGGTCCAATCGTTGTTGCTCCTGATGATATTCATGCTGAATGCGATACAATCATCAATGCGTATGTTGATTATGGAGAATTCTATGCTGCAGGTGGACGTGTTTCGGATAATTTGGGCTATGACCAGTCTTCGTTCGAACTATATGAAGAAAACATCATTACAAATGGAAACCAAAGAATAATTGAGCGCATTTATGCAATCTACGACCACTGTGACAACATTGGGTTGGATACAATGAATATTATCATTGAAGACACAACTCCTCCTGTCGCTGTTTGTCATGATATAACGATTAGTATTAACGAGAATGGTGTTTATGAATTGACACAGGTGAATATTGACACTATTGCTCAGGATGTTTCAGATAATTGTACTGAATTTGAAAATCTGGATATCTCGTTTACTCCAATGCAGTTTGATTGCTCATTGGTTGGAGAATCTGTCACAGGAACATTGATTGTTGTGGATGAAAGTGGAAATGTTGATAGTTGTCAGGCAGTAATTACCATCACGGATGAATATCCTCCAGTAATTACCTGCCAGGATATTGACTTGTATGTGGATGAAAATGGAGAAACTGATTTTAATATTAACAACGTAATAACTAAGCTGGAAGATAATTGCGGAATCGACACTGTAATCGTTAGTCGAACCAATTTTGCATGTGCTGAAGTAGGTATCAATAATGAAAATATAATCGTTTACGATGTTCACGGATTGGCAGATAGTTGTGACTTCAAAGTAACCGTGCATGACACCATCAGGCCAACCTTGACTTGCAACGATTATACGATTACGCTCGATGCTTCTGAATACTTCAAATTAGATGCAAGTATGATTTCCAGTGATTACTGGGATAATTGTGGGATTGACACCGTGATGCTTAGTAAAACAGAATTTGGCTGTGAAGATGTGGGTGACACCCCGGTAACTGTTACTATTATTGATGTCAATAACAATCGCAGTGAGTGTATTGCAATTGTAACTGTTGTGCTGGATAATGAGCCACCTGTCGCGAATGATGATGATGGATTCGTAACTGTTACCGCAATCCCAATCGACATTCCTGTACTTGACAACGATTCGGATAATGATGCGCTCGTTCCTTCATCATTGGCCGTTCTTACTGCACCGGCACATGGATCAGTCACCATAAACAGTAACAACGAATTTGTGTACACTTCGGATGCAACCTACGTAGGCTTCGATGAATTCACTTATATTATTTGTGATGAAGGTATTCCTTGTTATCCGTTATGCGATACTGCAAGAGTAACGGTGGAAGTACTTCCACCAAATAATCCACCAGTAGCAAATATGGACAGATATGAAGCAGGATGTTACCCAATTAACGAGTATTTATTGGTCAACGATTATGATCCTGATGGTGATGAAATTATTATTAATACCGATCCAATAACAAATCCATTCCTTGGAAATGTGACCTTATTTGACAACGGTGACTTCCGTTACGAATTTGAGAGAGGTATTAGCGGACAGGATTGGTTCATCTACGAAATTTGCGATGATAATTACTTCCCAAAATGTGATACGGCTATCGTTTACATTTATATATTTACGGACTTTGATTGCGACAACATTGCGGACACAATCGATATTGACGATGACAATGATGGTATCATTGATGTAGTAGAAGGAGACATGAACAGAGATTCAGATGGAGATGGAATACCGGACAGTCTTGATATTGATTCGGATAATGATGGTATCCCTGACAACATTGAAGCGCAAGCAGAAGGTAATCACATCAATCCTAGTGGGTATGACGAAAACAGGAACGGATTAGATGATATTTATGAAACTGACAGATTAGGTATTGATCCTACCGATACTGATCGTGATGGTCAGCCTGATTACCTGGATCTGGATACAGATAATGATGGTGTTCCAGATAATATTGAAGGTTACGATATTGCAGCAAAAGGTATAGCCGAAATATTGCCGGAAGGATTTGATGATGATGGTGATGGTCTTGATGACGCATTTGATCATTTCTTTGGTGGATTTAATGAAAATGATCTGGATAATGCATTTGGAACGAATCCTCACCTGCAAGACTTTGACAGTGACGGAATCAGAGACTGGAGGGATACCGATGATGACGATGATGATATCCCAACAATAGAAGAAGATTTGAATAATAATGGTGTATATTTCGATGATGATCTGGACTATGATGGTCACCCAGAATATTTGGATTATCGAGGAGAATGTGAAATGTTCATTCCGGAAGGATTCTCACCTGATGGCGATGGTATTCATGATTATTTCCAAATTTACTGTATGGAAAAATATACAAATGCACGTTTGATGATTTTCGACCGTTATGGAAACATGGTTTACGAAAAAGACCACTATGGGAACAGAGAATTCTGGGGTAGCTATGAAGATAGTTGGTGGAACGGAGAGACAACTAGAAATCATTTAAACACGATGCATAAAGTAGAACCTGAAGTATATCTATACATTCTAGACAAAGGAAATGGAAAACTGGAACGAGGATTTGTGATGGTCTCTTATTAAGTATGCCCTATATATGAAACATTGTTTTAAA
This sequence comes from Sunxiuqinia sp. A32, assembly GCF_052690465.1. Taxonomy (NCBI): domain Bacteria; kingdom Pseudomonadati; phylum Bacteroidota; class Bacteroidia; order Marinilabiliales; family Prolixibacteraceae; genus Sunxiuqinia; species Sunxiuqinia sp. A32. The sequence goes on along the minus strand of NZ_JBQYLI010000032.1, from coordinate 6,631 downwards.
AATATATATTCTCCCAAAATATTATCATTGCTAGTGATCATGCTCATTTGCATCACTCACTCTTTTTCACAAACTGACCCGGTTTTCACACAATACATGAACAGTATGCAAACGGTGAACCCTGCCTATGCTGGTATGTGGGACCGGATGGGCTTTCAGGTTTTTACTCGGCAACATTACGTGGGACATAATAAAGCTCCTCTCACAAATTCTATCGTAATGTACAAGCCTGTCAAGAATAAGCCCAATGGCATAGGGCTTAATATTATTGATGACCGAATTGGATATGAGAAACGATTGAGTGTGACTTTTGATTACGCATTTGAAGTTCGTTTAGATTGGAAAACATACCTACGATATGGATTAAAAGCTGGCTTTATTAATTTTGATAATATACTTACCGACTATGAATTGTTTCCAGATGGTGTCCCCGACCCTAATTTTCAGGATGATGCCGATATTAATTTCATGCCAAACTGGGGGGTTGGAGCCTTAGTTTATTCGCGGGATTATTACATTAGTTTATCTATTCCTCAAATTCTGGAGAGTAAGTTCAAAGCCAACCGAAATAATTATTCAACTTTAGCAGAACTCCGATATGCATATTTAATGGGAGGATATCTGTTTGGCCGTCAACGCCAGATTCGATTTAAACCAACATTTATGGTAAAAGGAATTCGCAGAGGAAGAGTTCAAGCTGACTTTGCTGCAAATGTTCTTTTTTATGACAAATTCTGGATTGGTGGAATGTACAGAACCAACCAGACGGCTGCGGCAATGGTGCAATTTGTTTTTCTTAAAAACCTACAGTTTGGATACGCAATTGAATACCCCTTCGGTAAGGACATCCGTAAATACCAATTGGGAACACATGAATTCCGAGTTGTTTATGAATATGATATCTATAAACGTCCCTACACCAGGAAGCATTATTTCTAGAATATTGTTAAAAATTCTCTGACAACTATTTTAAAAAGATTCCAAACTATAAATCAATATCTTATATCTTGATAGTGTAATTTTTAAAAACTTTTTTCAAAAATCAGGGTAACCATTTCGCAATTTTTGCAATAAAAAGGTGAGTAGATTTTTATTTGAAAGAATTAACAGGCACTTTCAAAATTTTCTTTAGGGTATTTTATGAGTTAGGGGTATATAGTACAGGTGCCTGAAGAAATAAGAAAATACCAAAATCTCTATAGGTTGATAAAATTGCGATTCATCGGTCTTGGTGAAAAACGTTAAAACAAAAATTAATGAGCAAATTCTACCTTATAGGGACATTTTTTTTATTCGCTGTTTTCGGTTGGTCAGCACAAAATCCTTCATTTGGAAATAATTCGAATAGTGGAAAAGCCATTCCTGAGAATTTGATTCAAATAACTACTTTAAATAATGAGGAAGCTCCCCCGCCCAATCCCAATCCATCGTGTGACGCAAACGTTCCCCATTTCTTTGTTGACATGACAGGGGATGCAGACAGTTTATGGTATTCATCATATATTTCCAGAGAGGGTAATTGCTGTGGCACGGAACATCCGGACAGATGTATCTCCTTTACAGTTATTTTAGATGAAAAAGCTGTTGGTCTGGTATTCGACATTGAATTTGGAGCAATTCCACCAGGAGCCTTATTTTATCAGGTTGACTGTGGTCCTCAAACACAAGTTGGTGAAGGTATCTGTCTTCCCGGAGGACAAGTCTATGAAGTGACTTTCTGTAAGCCAGGTGCGAACAAAAATATATACACCATCAAGTCAATGCCGGGCATCATCGTTCCAGATACTTTATCCACAAGGATAGTGTGTAACGGTAGCCTGGAAATTTCTGGGGTTAGTGAATCTACTGTATCCTGGAACGATATTACTGGTGGTGGAGCTTATAACAAATACTTATCCTGTACTAGTGGATGCCTTTCAACAATATTTACGCCGGATGATTCGGCACCATCTCAAATTTTGTATGAGGTTTGTGGAGATGTGATTGATCCAGTTTGTGGCGCAATATTCAACATTTGTGATACAGTTGTAGTTGATGTTTATCCAGAAGTTATTGTGGACATTGACGAAGATTTGTTGACTTTCTGTGATGGTTCTCCCAACACATTGGTCGCAACTGCCACGCCCATATCACCTACTTACACATATGAATGGTATGACGATTATAATGCAACCGGAAACCTTGTATCAACAACAGATAACTACGTCCCCGCAGAGCCTGGTTCTTATTCCGTTGTTGCTGTTGATTATGGCAGTCCTCTTGATTGTAGTTCAGACACATTAAATTTTGATGTCACAATTTTACCTCTTCCTGTCTTTGATATACCTGATCGTGTTACATGTGTTGATGATACAATTGATGTTGATTTACCCGATGGAAATACTTACACATGGACTCCATCCACCGGAATTATTAGCGATACAGATCCAACAAAATTCAGGGTTGTTTTAACAAATGACATCACTTATACAATTACTGCTATTGATTCGGCGGGTTGTTCTTATGATGATAGCTGGACCGTAACTTTAACTGACTGTCTCCCCCAATGTGCAACTGCATCCGTTTGCCCAAATGAGAATTTCGAGCTGACAACGATTTCCGATTTTATTGCAGCTGGCGGACAAACGGATTTCCCTTGTACAATCAACGATGCAAATATTCAACTTATCAGTTCGGTTTCTGACGGTGGAAGTTGTCCCGAAATCATTAGTCAGGCTTACAAACTTTGGGATGATTGTGGCAACGAAGCTTATTGTGATGCCATCATCACCCGCACAGACACAATAGCTCCCGTTTTAACTGCACCAGCTCCAATCACAAGCAACAGCTGCTTGGCGTCAGACATTCCTCCTTACACAACTTTGGAAGAATTTATTGCAGCTGGAGGAACAACCAATGATAACTGCGGCATTAATCCGGCAAGTTTCGCTTTAATTGGTGATTCTGTTACCACTTCCGGCTGTCCAATTGTGACCACCCGTACTTACGCAATTGAAGACTGGTGTGGAAATCAAGGCACTATTGAGCATCAAATCATTAATCAGGATATTGAACCACCCGTTTTAACTGGCATTCCTTCGGACATTACACTTGAATGTGTAGCACCGGAAGACCCACCGATTATTTACGCAGATATAACAGCAACGGATAATTGCGACACCAGTGTGGTTATAACATTTTCAGAGACAAGCACTCAAACTTTTGACAACACGTACACTACCGTAAATTATCAGGTAACCCGCACATGGACTGCTGTTGATGATTGTAATAATTCAACCAGCTTAAGCCAAATAATTACAGTTATTTGCGAATATTGTGGAAACGGTGTTGATGATGACGGGGATGGACTAATTGATGCCGAAGATCCGGATTGTCCGTGCACAACAACCAATGTAAATCTTACATGTGACAATATTCAGTATTATTACATTCCACCTGTATGGCAAATGGACCCTACTATTGGAGGTGGATTATCATATACTGATCCATCAAGCTTGGTTATTTCAACTCCATTTGGCAGCGCCAATGTTACTATAAAAACTGCAGATGGAGCATCTTTCAATCAAACTCTTACTGTTACTCAAGGAACAGCTGAAGTAATTCCTCTCACTCATGATATTATTCAAACACCAAATTATAACACGATTGAAAATGATCGGGGCTTGATTATTGAATCTGATCAGCCAATTCAGGTTCTTTACAGAATCTCCGCAGATAATAATATGATGCTTGTAACCATAAAAGGAGAACAGGCATTGGGAACAAGATTTAGAGCAGGAAGTCAGACAAATTTGTGTGGAACCCCAAATACTTCTAAACGCGAAAACCATTTTATATCTGTAATGGCAATTGAAGACAATACAACCGTTGACTTTGATTTAAAAGCAGATATGAAGGGTGTTGGGGCAACACTTTCGATAACCTTAAATGCAGGTGAGACCTACTTAATAATTGATGATGATAACAATCAGACTGTTACAGGATCATTAATAACTTCAGATAAATCGATTGCAGTAATAAGTGGTTCACAACATTCTCAAAAATGCATTGGAAATGGGCTGGATGCAGGAGCTGATCAACTAATTCCAACTTGTGGAATTGGAACAGATTATGTAGTTACAAGAGGAGTAGACGATGATAATCCAAGTACTTCTAATTATGCGGTTATTGTTGGTGTTACCAGCCTTACTCAAATTTACATTGATGGAAGTAGTACACCAGTCGCAACAATTAATCCAGGAGAATTCTATACCTACAACATGCCCGGGCCTGATTATTCGAGACATTATATAAAAACAAGCAAACCTGCTTACGTCTATCAATTTGGAAGTATTCAAAACAATGGAGAAATTGGAATGGCAATTGCTGCCCCAATTGACGGTTGTCGTGGTGACAATTTCGTTGAATTTTTTAAGTTTCCAAATTCGACATCGAATATTATCACAGCATTATTACCAAATCAGGGACTTGGCTCATTGACATTGAATGGTAATCCTTATACCGATTATTCAACAGCGGAATCAATACCCGGATTATCCGGATGGTCAACTGTGACTTTCGACAATTCCGCTATTCAGGACTATAATGTACTCCAAAGTGATGAATTATTGAATGCTTCCCAATTTGTAGGAAATGCGACTGGCGGAACTTTCGGATTCCTTACTAGTTTCAAAGATAAGATCATTGTTTATGATCCGGTTACTTCTTTGCCAACCTATAATTATTTTGCCGATACAGTTTGTGCAAGTGTGCCATACGACCATTGTATCACTTCATCAAGCTGTTCAGGAAATCAATTTATAACATCGATTGTTGGAAGCGCTCATACGGGTTCTTACGCAATCCAACCAAATAGCAGTTGTTTTACTTATGTTCCTCAGGCTGGTTATACTGGAAACGACACAATTACAATTCTTCTTTCTGACGAATATGGATTTACCCAAGCAGTTTGTGTTAGTTTTTATATATGTGGAGAAGCACCAGAAATCATGGGTGTTGACTCACTAATCGCAGTTTGTGACATTAGTGAAGTGCCAATTTATAACGATTTATCCGAATTTATTGCTGACGGTGGAACAACATCTGATGAATGTAGTGGTTTGGATGAGTCCAGTTTTGCTTTTGTTTCTGATGTAAGTGATGGAAATACGTGTCCGGAAACAATCACCAGAACCTATGAAATTTCGAACCTCTGTGGCGTAAGTAGCACTTTTGAACAAACCATTGTTATCGATAATACCATAATTCCAACCTTATCAGGAATTCCCAACGACACAACCGTGGTTTGCGATGCTGTGCCAGCTCCTGCTACAATTGGAGTAGATATCATTGGGCAAAGTAATTGTGGTCTCCCTCCAACAGTTATTTTCTCGGAATTAAGAACTGATGGCATTTGTGCCAATAGTTACACTTTAACTCGCACATGGACGGTAACTGACGAATGTTCAAATGAATATACTGAATCCCAAATCATCACAGTTATTGATACGATTCCACCCACTGCCAGTAATCCACTATTACCGATCACTGTACAATGTATTGATGAAATCCCATTACCTGACATTGCGGAAGTAGGTGATGCTGCAGATAATTGTTCAGCAAATCCTATCATTGCATTCGTTTCTGAAATTTCTGATGGCAACACCTGCCCTGAGACAATTATTCGAACCTATTCTATATCGGACGAATGTGGCAATGAAATTTTTGTAGAGCAAACCATCACTGTTTTAGATGATGTTCCTCCTACTGCAAGTACCCCTGCCCCTATTCTTGTTGAATGTGCCAGTGATGTACCAGCACCAGATATTTCAGTAGTTACAGATGTAAATGATAACTGTACAGCGAATCCAATTGTAGCTTTTGTGTCTGAAGTATCAGATGGAAATTCTTGTCCAGAGACAATAATAAGAACATACTCAATAACTGACAATTGCAACAATCAGATAACAGTAGAACAGCAGATTATTATAAACGACATCATACCTCCATCTTTAACCTGTATATCAGACACATCATTATTTTATGGCTTTGATGTACCGCTACCAGCATTCGATTTAAATCAGTTTATTGCTAAAGGTGGATCAGCATCTGACAATTGTGAATTAGACTCCCTGTCTTTCACTTTATTGACAGAGGTGACAGAGGTTGTTGGTGATAATGGATATATCAAAAGGACTTATCAAATCTCTGATATTTGTGGCAATCAGTCTTCATGTGAACACATCATTACGCTCATTGCACCTGAAATAACAGTTACCGATCCAAATGATGAAATCCTTGATTGTATTGATGAACTCCCGGCTCCAATATCTTCTTTCCAGGAACTGATTGATAATGGAGGAAGTGCAACAAGTGACTGCGGAATTGACACAACAACATTTGTCTTGGTTGATGAGGTTTCTAATGGTGACTCCTGCTCACTCATTGTTGAAAGGACCTATGAAGTATCCGATTCGTGCGGTAATAAAGTGCAACTTACAAATCGGGTTTCTGTGGATGACAACATTGATCCACTGATTAACTGTCTGCCCGATACAACCGTTTATTACGACACGCTCGTGCCTCCTGCGGTAACTACCCTGGATGACTTCATCCTGCAGGGAGGTACTGCTTCAGATAACTGCCAGCTTGA
>NZ_JBQYLI010000031.1:0-30774 GCF_052690465.1 Sunxiuqinia sp. A32 | reverse complement strand
AGATTGATAACTTTCAATCTTTTTCCCACTCTTCGCTGAAAATAAAAAGAGGCCATCTCTTTTGAGACAGCCTCTTTCACATTGTGGTATTTTGATTTAATCTTCTTCTGTAATTTCTATTGCATGTGGCCTGTTTTCATCAGGTAATACACCGAGCAATTTTTTAATACGGTAATTCAATCGTATCGTCAGCATATACATTACCGGTGCAATAAGCAGGGTAAGGAATGTAGCGAATGTCAATCCAAAAATAACCGTCCATGACATTGGTCCCCAAAATGCGACACTTTCTCCTCCTAATGAAAAGTCGGGATCGAAATGCGTGTATAAGGCTATAAAATCAAAGTTAAAACCAACAGCAAGTGGCACAAGCCCGAGAACGGTAGTGATTGCTGTTAAAAGAACCGGGCGCAGCCTGGTTTTTCCTGCCTGTACAAGACATTCGACTTCATCTTTTGGAGATAAAAATGCCTTTTCGCTATATCCTAATTCTTCACGTTTCCTTTTTCTCATCAGGTCAATGTAGTCAATAAGTACAATTCCATTATTCACTACAATACCTGCCAGCGAGATAATTCCGATCCCCGTCATGATAATGACAAATTCCATTTTGAAAGTGGCTAAGCCGAGGAATACGCCAATTGTACTGAATAATACAGTGATCATGATAATCATTGGGCGGATGAAAGAATTAAATTGTGTAACAAGGATTAATCCGATTAATGCAACTGCTACCAGAAGCGCAAATATCAAGAATTGACTGCTGTCGTCTTGTTCCTGTTGTTCTCCGGTAAATGCATAATCATAACCGTTAGGCATTTCATATTCTTCCAAAATCTGCTTAATTCGTGCATTGATGTCATTAGCATTATACCCTTCAACAACGTTTGACGAAATGGTGATAACTCTTTTGTGGTCGATGCGATTTACTTTGTCGTAGGTCGAAGAATATTCAAAATCAGCCACTGCGGAAATTGGTATTTTATTTCCTTCGACCAACAGTTTCTGGTTCATGAGTGTTGAAACATCGTTGCGATATTCATCTTTCAAACGGATGAAAATATCGTATTCATCTTCGCCTTCTTTATAATCACCGACGTCATAACCGTACAAAGAATTACGCAAAGTCATTGCAATTTTTTGAGTCGAAAGTTCATATCTGCGAGCCTTTTCACGATCCACTTTGATTAGCATTTCGGGTTGATGAACATTGATGTCCAATTTCAATTCATCAATTCCGGGAATGTTATCATTATTGATTAAGCCCATAAAGTCATCAGTGATTTTAATCAATTCCTCAAAATTATCACCAGTTACTTCAATGTTAATCGGAGCTCCAACCGGAGGGCCCTGATCTTCTTTTTCAACAAATATTTTTGCACCAACAAAGCCTCTCAGGTTTGCTGAAATTTCTTGCATGATTTTGGAGGTATTCAAACCGTCACGCAATTTGAACTCAACAAAAGAGATTGAGGTCAGCGATTTATTTGGACTATTGGTCGACTCAAACATTCCTCCTTTTCCATTTCCAACAGAGGTTGTTACTGATTTTATGATGTGTTTATACGGCTCAACAGTTTTATTGATAATCCCTTCAACTTTTCTTGAAACTTCATCTGTTTTGTCGATAGATGTTCCTAATGGAAGTTCCATGGTGACAAAGATTGTCTGCGGATCAGTATCTGGGAAGAAAACCACGCTAGGCTGACGGATTCCATAAAATATGATTGAAAAAATCAACAATAAGAACGTTCCGGTAAAATATAAAACTGGTTTCCAGCCTGTAAGTGCAAAACGAAGTTGTTTTTCATAGAAGTTTTCCAGCCACACCAAAAATCGTGTTTGAAACCAGCGAGCCAATGGCCTAAATGCAATTACATTAAGAACCATGAAAATGACAACTGTAGCCAGAATGTTACCTAATAGGTAAATTTTAGCAACGTAAAATACGATAGCAATTGCAGTAAGGATACCTGCATTCTTAAACGATTTTTGCCAATTTGCTTTTGTTCGAATATCATCAATAACCATGAATGATGCGATGAACGGAGGATTTAGTATTAATGCAACGAACAAGGATGAAGCAAGTACGATTATCAATGTTTGTGGAAGAATACCCATAAACTCTCCAACAATGCCCTCCCAAAACATTAGAGGTACAAAAGCCGCCAATGTTGTTAAGGTGGACGAAATAATTGGGAAAGCAATTTCACTCACCCCTTTCTTTGTTGCTTGTAGGCGCGAATAACCTGACCCATAAAGGCGATACACGTTTTCAACCACTACGATTGCGTTGTCAACCAACATACCCAATGCCAGAATCAAACCGTACAAAACCATTGAGTTCAATGTGATTCCAGATTGATCAAGCACGATAAACGAAATGAACATTGACATTGGAATAGCCAGTCCTGAAAATAGTGCATTTCGGAATCCGAGGAATAAGAACAATACGAAAATCACCAGGATCATACCCAGAATGATACTGTTCTCGAGGTTGGCAATGTCGTTTTTTACGTAGGTCGACATGTCATCAGTAACTACGATTTCCAAGTTTTTGGGTAGATAACCCGCGTCAACCTGATCTTTTAAAATCTTGTTTACTTTGGCGGTTGCATCAAGTATATTTGCCCCACTTTTTTTGGTTACAGCCAAACTTACAACAGGTCTGTTATCTAATCTGGAAATCGTTGATTTTTCCTTGTATCCGTCAACAACATCAGCAACGTCGCGAACATAAACCGGTTTTCCTTCATTCAGTTTGATGATGGTGTTTCTAATTTGATCCATGCTTGTGTAATCTGCTTCAGTACGGACCACACGACGTGTATTATCCGCTGTAAACTCACCTGCGCCAATAGTCACATTTTCCATTTGCAGAGCGAAAGCCAGGTCGTCATAGCTCATTCCCCGGGCTTCGAGCTTATAAGGATCAACATTAATTTGGATCTCACGATCATCGATACCACGAATATTAGCTTCTGAAATTTCAGTTAAACTTTCAAATTCGTCTTGTAAGATTTCAGCGTATTCTTTCAGTTCACGCATACTGAAATCTCCGGAAATATTAACATTCATGATTGGGAATTCGGAAAAGTTAAGGTCCATAACCAATGGATCATTTTCCAAATCACCAGGCAGATCTGAGCGGGCTTTGTCCACGTTGTCTTTGGTGTCCTGCAAGGCCTGCTTGATTTCCACATTTGTACTAAATTCAACAACAATTGTACTAACGTCCTGATACGACGCAGAGGATACTTTTTTTACCCCATCCATTCCTTTTAATTCTTTCTCAATAGGACGGGTAATCAGGTTTTCTATATCAACTGGAGAGTTTCCAGGATAAATTGTTTGTACAAAAATATACGGTATTACTATCTCGGGGAATGATTCTCGGGGCATATTGTTGTAGGAAAACAACCCAAAGAATACCAGCATACCCGTTAGAATATAGACCGTGGTTTTATTCTTTAAAGCCAGAAAAGTTGGCTTAAATTTTCGGGATATATTTTGCGAATTTTCGCTTGATTTATCTTTAACCATGCTATTATTTTTTCAACTGAAAAACTATGGACATTATTAATTTGCCTTTATTGGGGAACTATCAACAACCTGGCTAAATCCTTCCGAGATAATTTGTACTCCTGTTGCAAGACCATCTTTAACCTCGGTCATATTATTGTTGGAAACTCCCGGGTTTATATAGATTTTTTTTGCAGTTAGGAGGTTCGATTTTTTTTCAGCAATAAATGTGTATTTGCCTTTAAAATCTTCCTTTATCAATAGTGAAGGAATAACGATTGCATTTTCAGCAACATAGTCGCGAATTTTAACAACCGCTTCCAAATTAGGCTTAATTAATTTGTCCTTATTCTGTAAATCCAGGCGAATACGGAAAGTTCGGTTGTTGGGATCAATGTAATTGCCAATTAATTGAATTTTCGTTGACACATTTTTATCAATGGCCGGGAAGCTGATGAGTACTTCGTCTCCCTCGTGAATCTTCGTTAAATAGGATTCAGCGACATCAGCGTATACTTTGATTTTATCGATGTTTACAAGCTTTGCAAAAGGCATTTGAGGACTTGCAATCTGACCTTCTTTTTGGTAGATTACATCAATGATACCGTCAAGTGGCGCTTTAATTATTGACATATCTTTTTGTGCCATTAAGCTTTCCATCTGCTTTTCCAAAGATTCTTTTGTTGATTTTGCCTGAAGAAATTGAAGTTCGGAACCGATGTTTTGATCCCAAAGATTTTTTTGGCGCTCAAAAGTAGTTTTTGCCAGTTCCAGGTTAATTTTTATTTCGTCAATTGTCCGGTCAATGGGTTCCGAATTAAGCGTTGCCAAAACGGTACCTTTTGTAACCCGCTGCCCTTCTTTTACTTTTATTGCAAGTATTTGACCTGAACCTTCCGGACTTACGTTTACTTCCTGATCGGCTTCAACACTTCCGGTAACTTCAAAAAAGTGTTCGAAAGTTTGAGACGTGATTTCATTCAATACTACATCAACATAATCAACTGTAGCTGTAGATTTCAATTCTTTTTCAAGTTGAGAGATTTTAAGTTCTAAATCGTGAACCTGCTGCTTATATTCTGCCAACTGAGCTTGCTTGGACTTTTCACTATCGTTCTCTGCATTGCCAGCTGAACATGAAGCCAATACAACAATCAGAACGATTGCCATAAATTGGTTGAAAATTTTCCTGTTAGTAAATGTCTTGTTCATTGTATTAATTGTTTAAAGTTTTCCGATTGCTTTGTCGAGATTAATTTTAGAATTGAGCAGTTGAATAACCGAAGCAACCCAGGCTCCTTGTGCCTGAATATATTGGGTTTCAGTTTGAGATAGTTCGATACTGCTGCTTATTCCATTGTTGTACTTAATGGTTGTTTTGTCGTAAATTCTTCGAGCCAATTGCTTATTGTCGATATCATTTTTGTATTGATCAACAGCACTTTCAATATCCGCAATTGCGGTTAAATAATCTTTTTGTAGCGTTTGAACTGAAAGCTTTTGATTGTTCTCAGCTTGTTCGTACGAAAATTTGGCTTGTTTTACCTTTGCCATTTGCTGTCCGGCGGTAAAAATAGGCACTGAAATATTTAACCCAATCAATGAAGATTTGAACCATGGAACACTCCTTTTAAACAAGTTCGCACTATTTCCATACGATGTTTTTGACCAGTTATAAAAACCACTCACTCTTGGAAGATAGGCTGATTTTGCAAGCATAAGTTCCTTCTTGCTAAGTTGTCTTTGAGTGTCAAGCATCCGGTAATCAATATGCGACGAATAGTCAAAACCGGCAATGTGCTCTTCTTTATTTATTAAAGGATCTAAAAAATCATCTAAAGACTGAGTTAACTGAATTTCACTTTCTACATTTACACCCATGGTGTATTTTAAAACTGTTCTTGCGACCCTGATTTCGCGTGCGGCTTTGAGGATTTCGTTTTCTGCTTTTTGAACCAATAATTTCATTTGATCCACATCCTGTTCTTCGGAGAACCCATTTTCATAAAGAGCTTTCGTATCGCTTTCCAACTTTTGAGAATTACTAAGGTTTTCTTTCATTACCTGAAGATTCTCTTCGGCTGCCAGCACCATGAAGTAAGATTGAGCTACGGCATGCTTAATTTCAATGTCGGTTTTTTCTTTTGTTTGAGTGGCCATTTGAAGATAAATCTTCGCAGAGCCAACGCCAACAATATACGATCCATCAAAAATCAACTGATCAACTGTGAACCCAAAATCTGAATTATAGTCCTGTCCAAATTTCACAGGGATATAAGTTCCTGCTTCTTCACCAAAGAATTCACCAGGAATTAGAGATACCGGTAAGTTTAAAAAGTTTGTATAACTGGCGTTTCCCGAAACTTGTGGAAGCCCCATGGCTATCGTCTCCCATACCTTTTTTCGGGCTGCTGCTACATCAAGGCCACTGTTTTGAACCACATAAGAGTTCTTTAGTGCGTATTCCTGAGCCTCGCCTAAAGTAAACTTAAGATCGTCTTGGGCCTGAACAATCCCTGCCATTGCAAAAAACAACAGTAAGGTTAGAAGCTGTTTCGTCTTAATTTTCATTCTGAACATTGTTTAATTGTTGTTTAAAGTATTTAATTCCTTTTTCTGTGCAGATACCGTAAAAGTGATAGTCTAAAATCTTATCAAATAAATTCATGTCTCTCACTTCTTCTTCGTTGAATATTTCATGATCCGGGTTAAAAATGAGGAGAAAGCGGCCAACGGCTATTCTTGCCATTAGATCATTGTCAACCTCTTGTCTGAATAATCCTTCACTTTTCCCTTGTTCCATGATGGATATATTGTCCTCATAGATGCGTCGGCGTTTATATTCTGTTATTTTTTTATAGACCTTTGGATAGCTTTTCTTTAAATCGTATTCAAGATTATTATTAAAAAGTTTGAGCATTTGTGAAATGTGTTCACGAATCCAAAGTACCCGGTCAATTGCATTTAATGAAACCATGTCATCCGCATGAAAATCTTCATCCTTCATGAGATAATGATTAACAACTTGTTCGACCAGGTCGGCCTTGTCACTAAAAAGTTGATATAAGGTTTTTTTCGATATTCCCAGTTCTGAAGCCACGTCATCCATGGTCACGCTACGTATTCCGTGACGCAAGTATAATTGCCCGGTTTGTTCAATAATAAATGTTTTCCGATCATTCATGGCTGCAAATATATACTTTATTAGAACAGGGAAACTTAAATAGTGTTTATAGTTTCCGTTGTTTCTTCGTAAAAATAATATTACCGCGCAAAACTATTTAATTACTCAAAGTTTCTATGACGAGAATCGGCGAATGAAGAAATAAATCGAGGAATGAAGAACAAAAAGCGTAAACTACTTATTTTTCGGATTGAAGGAAGATTTCAGCAATCTTAAGATCCGAAGGAGTGGTTATTTTAATATTCTCAGGGTTTCCATCGATCAAGGTGATTTTGTGACCAGCAGCTTCGAAAACAGAAGCATCATCAGTGAAGTTAGTGCCGTCAATCTTTTGAAATGCCTCTTTTAGCAAGCGAATATTAAATGTTTGAGGTGTTTGCACCAGTCTGTATTGACTACGGTCTACTGCCATGTTGCTAACATCGGTAAACTGACGGATAGAATCGGTGAGCTGAATGACTGGAATTGCACAGTTGTACTTTTGAGCTCCATCCATACAATTTAGTATTGTTTGGTTTGATACCAATGGCCGTACGCCATCATGGATAAAAACAATACCTTCTTCCTCAATTAAAGAAAGACCATTGTTTACTGAGATGAAACGAGTAGTTCCACCTTTTGTGATTTTATGGGGAATATTAAAATTGTGGTTTTTACATAGTAACTCCCATTCTGAAAGTTGGCCTTCGGGAAGAACAAGGATAATTTCGATTTCGGGGTCAAATGTGAAGAACCGATTAATGGTATGCATTAATATAGGTCTTCCAGATAAAAGAAGAAATTGTTTAGGTGTTGAATCTCCCATTCTGGCACCTTTCCCACCAGCTACTATAATTGCAAACTTTTTCAACAACTCAAATGTTTGTGACAAAAGTAACAAACGATTTTAAATTTTTCCATGTAATTTTATGTTGACTTAATTATGATTTTAACACAAATCCAATAATCAAATTTCCATGAAGATATTGATGAATTTTCTAAACGAATTGAAAAAAAATAATCACAAAGAGTGGTTCGATAAGAACCGCGAAAAATACCAGGAGAGGAAAGATCAGATGTTGTTTTTAACTGAATTAATGATTCAGGAAATTGGAAAGTTTGACAGTGAGATTTCATTTATTGCTCCAAAAGACTGCTTATTTAGAATATTTCGGGATGTCAGATTTTCTAAGGATAAAACACCGTATAAAACTCATATGGGGAGTTTTATTACAAAGACAGGTAGGAAAGGGGAAAGTGCGGGATATTATATACACATTGAGCCCGGGAACTCATTTTTAGGTGGTGGGGTTTGGATGCCACAGGCTGACCGTTTAAAAGCAATTCGTTCGGAGATTTATGACAATGCGGAGGGCTTTAAAGAAATTATCAATGATAAAGATTTTAAGAAATATTTTGATTCAATTCATGGCGATCAATTGAAAACTGCTCCGAAAGGTTTTCCAAAAGAATTTGAAGATATTGAATTGCTTCGCTATAAATCATATGCCTTTGGTCGCCAAATAAATGATGAAATTGTGTTGAGAGAAGACTTCGTAAATGAAGCAGTTGCTACTTTTGAGCAACTTTATAAAGCAAATCGTTATATAAACGCTGCTTTTGATAAATGGTTATAAACATAATAACGCAAAAAAATGACGTTCATCAAAAAAAACGGGGGGTTCCCGTAAAAAAAGCATACGTTCATGTATTATTAAAAAATAGGGGGTTACTAAAGTATAATTCAAAGAATTAAAGAATAGATTAGTTTCTTCCCAATCAACCCATTTTATAAGGAAAAATTGCCGGATCATTTGAACCGGCTTTTTTTCCTTATTTTTTTATGTGTATAAGTAGCGTTTGATGTTTCGTTTTGGAGTTTTCTGAAACTCCACTTTTACGAGTTCGATTTTACTTATCTGGCTGTATTTTGGAAGTTCACGGTTTGCATGTTTTCGATTATTTTCCATTTCTGAGGTAAGAGAACCTGCATCCAAATTATCTGCTTGCACACTCTCAGGGTCAGCAAACACCAATGCAACTAGTTTACCCTCTCTTTCCGTAACCACACATTCCTGAATATATGGCAAATTTGATAGTTTAGCTTCTATCTCTTCAGGGTAAATGTTTTGACCTGATGGACCGAGTAGCATATTTTTACTTCTACCGCGGATAAATATATAATTATTGGAGTCAATTACTCCAAGGTCACCAGTGTGAAGCCAGCCATCTTCATCAATTGCCTCACGGGTTGCCTCCTCATTTTTGTAATAACCAAGCATGACGTTGGAGCCCTTAACCAAAATCTCTCCAACAATATTAAACGGATCTTCAGAGTCAATTTTGACTTCCATTCGATCTACCAGTTTCCCAGCCGATGACGGTTGAGTTGTATCCCATGCGTCATACGATATAAGCGGGCCGCATTCAGTCATTCCATAGCCAATGGTAAAAGGAAAGCCAATTTCTCTGAAAAATACTTCGACATCTTTGCTTAAAGGTGCACCTCCAATAACAATTTCAAAGAAACGGGACCCAAAAGTTTCAATCAGTTTTCCCTTTATTTTCTTTTTAAGGATAGAAGATAAAACTGGGATTTTTAAAAGGATTTTCATCACTGGTTTTTCGAGTGTGGGTAAAATCCGTTTTTTATAAATTTTTTCAATAACCAGCGGAACAGATAATATGAGATTTGGCTGGACTTCTTTAAACGCTTTAATTATAATTTGTGGTGTTGGCGCTTTGGTTAAGAATGTAATGTGACACCCCAGAGTGACAGGAAATAAAAATTCAAACAATAAACCAAAAACATGAGCCATTGGCAGGAAAGAAACTATTTTATGACCAGCTTTCAGAGGCATGTGTTCACGCGCATAGATAATGTTTGAAAGAAGGCTTCTTGCAGGAATCATAACTCCTTTGGTGAATCCCGAAGTTCCCGAAGTATAGGAGATCACACATAACGCTTCATTTTCAATTTCATTTAAGCTAAAATCTTCGGGGCTTATATTTTTAATTGCATCAACTTTTAAGCTATTGTTCCAGGCTTGTTGTGCTTTTGACTTGTTATCAACCAATAACGAAAAGTTTACAAGACTTATAACTGATTCCAATTGCTTCATCTCTGAAAAATCAATTTTTTCAAATAGCTGATCTGCTGCAAATAGAATTTTTGATGCGGAATGATTGATCATGTGATGAACATCAGACGGGTTGAAGTCTGGAAGTATGGGTACAGCAACAGCGCCATAGCCCATAATTGCAATAAAAGTTATTCCCCAATTCGATGAGTTTCTCCCCAGCAATGCAATCCGGTCTCCTTGACGAATATTGCTTTCTTTTAGAAAGATGTGAAGCTTGTTAATGATTTGAGCAGCTTCTTGATAGCTATAATTAGCACCTCCATAATCGGAAAAAATTGGCATGTCCCAGTTTTCTCTGAAAGAATTTTGATAGAACTGGGTAAGTCCTTCATTCGCAAGTTTTTGATTCATAAATTTTCAGGTTGTGAATTTGAAGATTCTTGTCGTTAAAGGTTTTTTGTTATTCTGGTGATTCGTTCTACAGAATCTTCAATATATTCTTTTTTTTCCATGCCAATTGTTATTGCATGAACTTTATTGCATTTTAAAACATAGTTTAATGATTTTTCACGAAGCTCTTCATCTTTTATTTCTCCAGCACCAAAAATTTTCATTCCTAATACGCCTTTGCCTTTTCTGGTGGCAGTTGCCAATATTTCCATAATTTCATTTGGGGAGCCGTCCATGTGAATTTGTTGGGGATTGATTCGTGCTAAAATAATGTCAACCCACGGATCAGTTGCAGCAACTCTTAGCGCATCAATGTTATGACAGGAAACGCCTACTGTTTTCACAATGCCTTTTTGTTTTTGCTCGGATAGCTGATCCCGAAATTCTTTTTTCTCGGTAACCCACTTTCCGTCCAACATGCAATGAAGTAATACAATATCAAAGTAATCTGTTCCCAGTTCCTTTTTAAACCGATCAAGAGTTTCACTTACAGGAGCAACTGTGTTCCAGTCGTTGTCAGTTGTCCATATTTTGGTCATCACCTGGCATTGGTCTCTTGGTATTTCTTTTAGCACTTCCTTTACGTAAGTATGCGTGCCATACAGATCGGCAGTGTCAAAAAACGTGACACCTCTTTCATGGGCGTATCTTGCAACATTTTTGAAAGTTTCAAGCCCGGCACGGGTGAATTCAGATTTTCTTCCCCAACTATTTGTGCCACATCCAAGGGCTAATCTCGACACTTTCAACCCTGTTTTGCCTAATTCTACCTGATCAATTTGGGAGTTTGATCCAAATGTAGTTCCTGAAAAAACCATTCCAGCAGAAACGACTGAAGCACCAGCTATTCCTGTCTTAACAAATTCCCTGCGAGTATATTTTTTCATATTAATAAAATTAGGAATTACCAATATTCAAATTAATAAAAGCAAATAGAACGGATCGTTTATCAATATACAATTAAACAATTAAATTGACAAAAGTCTCAAAGTGAATGATTTTTAATAATATCGACGTATTTGATTTTTATTATTTTTGCCCCAACTTTTACTACACTTTAAATTTTACAACAATGAAGAAATTTTTACTGATCTTATTGGTAGGTGTGCTTACCTTAGGTGCTGCGGCACAGAACCTTCAAACTCACTATGACATGGGTAAAGATAGGGGGTACTTAACAACGACCGTTGAAATGTTCCGTCCTGACAAAGCGGGTAGTACCTTCTTTTTTATCGACATGGATTACGGTGCCGGTGATGTTGATGGTGTTAGTTTAGCATATTGGGAAATTGCCCGTGCGTTTAAGTTAGGCAAATCGCCATTTGCTGCTCATATTGAGTATAATGGGGGATTTGGACAATGGAAAGCTGGTGATGCCGGTGGTGCCTACCAGATTGAAGATGCTTGGTTAGGTGGTTTTGAGTATTCATGGAATGCTGAAGATTTTTCCCGAGGTTTTACGTTACAAGCTCTTTATAAAAATATCAGGGGAAAACATGATGCTTCATTTCAATTAACTGGAGTTTGGTACCTGAATTTTGCAAATAATAAACTCTCATTTAACGGTTTTGCTGATTTCTGGCGTGAAGATTTTGTATTTGGAACTAACGAAACAAAATTTGTATTCTTAACCGAACCACAAATCTGGTATAACGTATGTGAACATTTCTCTTTTGGATCTGAAATTGAGCTAAGTAGCAATTTTGGAGGAATGGAAGGTTTTAATGTGATGCCAACCTTAGGTGCAAAGTGGACTTTCTAACCTCTAAAATGAATAACTATGATCGATAAATATTTTGGTATATCCTTACGAGGTTCTTCTTATAAGAAGGAAATTATTGGTGGAGCTACTACTTTTCTAACAATGGCTTACATCATTTTTGTGAATCCCGCTATTTTGGGTGATGCAGGAATGGATAAAAGTGCACTGATAACTGTTACAATCCTTGCTTCTGTAATTGGTACCATTTTGGCTGGTGTTTGGGCAAAAGTGCCATACGCAATGGCTCCGGGAATGGGACTAAATGCTTTCTTTACATACACCTTGGTTTTAGGTGCTGGTGTTCCTTGGCAGACTGCTCTTGGTGTTGTTTTTATTTCTGGTGTGATTTTCCTGGCTTTGACAGTTACTGGAATCCGGACTAAGATTATCCACACGATTCCTATTGCTTTACGTTTGGCTACGGGCGCTGGTATTGGTTTGTTTATTTCCTTTATCGGATTTAAAAACATGGGGCTTGTAGTTGCAAATCCTGCTACTTACGTTGGATTAGGAGAATTTACTCCAACGTTAATAATCGGCATTGTTGGTTTGATCATTACTGCGGTTCTTGAAGTGAAAAGAGTTCGTGGGGGTATTTTCTACGGGATTATTATTACAACTGGTATCGCAATAGTTTTTGGACAAGTTCAGGCACCGGAAGCGTTTGTTTCCATGCCACCATCGATAAGCCCGTTGCTTCTTGAACTTGATATTTTATCTGCATTGAGTTTTGCATTGATTGGTGCAATTTTCTCATTCATGTTTGTTGACTTGTTTGATTCGGTGGGGACCATTGTTGCTTGTTCGTACGAAGCTGGTTTTGTTGATAAAGATGGCAAGGTTGAACATGTAGATCGTATTCTTGAAGCAGATGCAGTTGCAACTGTTGCTGGTTCTTTGTTGGGTACCAGTACTACTACTACATATATTGAATCAGCGTCGGGGATTGCCAATGGAGCAAAAACAGGTTTTGCGTCGGTTATCACTGCCGGATTATTTATTTTAGCTTTGTTTTTTGCACCACTAATTGGAATTGTTCCAGGATATGCAACAGCTCCTGCTCTAATTATTGTTGGAGTATATATGTTCAAAAATATCAAGGAAATCAACTTCTCTGATTTTTCGGAAGCGATTCCTGCATTCTTAACAATCATATTAATGCCACTGACCTTTAGTATATCTATCGGTTTATCATTCGGATTTGTTTCCTATGTGATATTGAAATCGGTTGCTGGCAAGTTTGATGAAGTATCCTGGTTAATGTGGATTATTGCAGCATTGTCTGTGGTTAACCTGGTAATTGGAGTATAATAAAAAATGAGATACATTGAAAAAGGGTTGTCAATCGACAACCCTTTTTTGTGACTTATAATTCAACTTCCGTTCCGTTGTAGAAATCGAGGATTTTTGTTCGGAAGATATAGTCGTATTTAGCTTGTGCTAAATCACTTTTCGCTTTTGCAAGGTTATTTTTTGCCAGGTTGTATTCAACTGAATTGACCATCCCAACATTGAATTTTTCTTCGATATAACGAAAAGCTTCTTGCATGGAAGTAACGGCTTTATCATTTGCCATGTAGCGCTTTAAAGCAGCCAGTGCATTGGTGTATGCCTGCTCAATATCCTGACGAAGCGTGTTCTTTGTATTTTGTACTTCCAATTCCTGACTCATTACCTGCAACTCCGCATTGTCTATCTGAGTGCGAGCCTGGAACTTATTGAAGATTGGAATTCTCATGTTTAACCCGAATCCGTACCCTTCATTACCCTTTAACTGTTCATTGAACGAACTGGGGTATTTGTTATTATACCAGTTTGAATAATCACCTCCAAGACTCAAGCTAGGATACAGTTGCCCTTTTGCAATTGCAACCTGCTTTTTATATGCTTCCAGTTGATAGACAGCACTTTTTATTTCTGGTCGAATTTGAACCGCATTTCTAAAAATATCCATGGAGTTGAGCAATGCGCGATTAGCTGTTATCACAGGCAAAATTGGCTCTTCAATTTCAAAACTTTCAGTTGAAGGAAGTTCCAAAAGTTGGTACAGATTAAGATAAGCTAGTTGTAAGCGATTTTCTTCGTTTACAAGAGCCAATTCTTCACGTGCGTATTGAGCTTCAATTTCAAGTAAACTTCCCTTTGCAAGGCTTCCTGCGTCAACGAGTTTTGATGTTCTGTCAATTTGAAGTTCAGTAACTTCAAGCTGATCTTTTGCAACCTGAATTAATTCCTCCGAAAAAAGAATTTCCAAATAAGCAGCTGCAATGTAAAGGGAAATATCGTCTTTCGCTTTCTGGAGATTCTCCAAATTTGCTTTCAACGTGAACTCAGCAGCAGCTATTGAGTTGTTCAGTACGGAACCATTCCAGAGAGTTATTCCTGCACTTAATCCTGCAGAAGTGGTGTTTGAATTAAAATTGTCGTAGGTACCGTCTCCCTGTTGAGATCGGCCAAAACTAAAGTTATTGGAAAGGTTCCCACTTAAGCTTGGGAGCCGATTGTTTTTTGCTTGTTGCAGTTCATTGCCAGAATATTCGGCACTGATACCTTGTTGTTTTATTTGGATGTTGTTTTCCAAAGCATAATTGATACACTTTCGTAAGTCCCATTTTCCCTGCGCCTGAAGAGTGCCGGAAAAGAATATGCTGGCAACAACAATATAGATGAGGTGTTTCATGTCAAATCCTTTTTAGTTTTTTGATTGAGCTAATTTAATCATTCATACTGAGATGAAGCTGGCTTAACCCTTATTTTCTTGTTCTTTTAGTTTTTTAGGATCCATTTTGTCTCCTTTAACCTTATCTTCTTTGCTAATGCCTGATACAATTTCAATGTTAATTCCATCGGAAAGCCCGGTTTCCACTTTACGTTTTTCAAACTGATGTTCTTCTTCGTTTGTGAGTACTTCAACAAAAGCTGAGTCGTTTTCAAACTTCAACATACCTTCAGGAATAACCATCACACTGTCTCTGCGATCAAGCACGATATTGGCGTTTGCTGAATATCCGGCGCGAATAAACTGATCATTCTTAAGGTTTACATCCGCTTTAATTTCGAATTGAATTGCTCCATTTTCTTCTACTCCTTTTGGAGAAATATATTCAAGAACAGCTTCAAATTTTTCTTTCTCAATGGCTCCAATTTCTAACTCAATTGGCATTCCCTCTCTAATTTTTCCAACTTCAGTTTCATCCACTTTGCCTTCAAAAATCATATCCTGCATATCTGCCACTGCTGCAATAGTGGTTCCATCGTTAAATGTATTGGCTTGAATTACCGAATTACCTTCTTTAATTGGTACATCAAGTACCATACCATTGATGGTTGAACGAACCAACGTGTTGGTAGCTGTTTTTGCTTTTTTTGTGACTCCGTTTTTTATCAATTCCAAGTTGTTTTCAGCAGCGCTTACTTCTTCTTTTGCAGAATCATACGATACTTTCGAATTCTTGAACTCTTCATAAGAGATTACGTTTTTATCAAATAGTTTTTGTTGGCGGTCGTAATCAATCTTAGCATCTTCATAGTTGATTTGTGCTCGGTTCAAACGTGATTCTGCAGAGTTCAGATTAACCATATCTGGAATAATTTTGATTCGGGCGATTACCTGGTCTTTTTTTACAAAGTCGCCAGCCTCAATATAAATTTCATCAATAATTCCTGATACCTGAGGTTTAATCTCAATTTCCTGTCTTGGAACAACCGACCCGGTTGCAACTGTCTTTTTAATTACATTTGAAACAAAAGGAGTTTTGGTTTCAAATACATCTGGTTTCTTTTGGGATTTTGAGTAAAGGAATACGATCGTTCCTCCGAAAATACCTATTAGTATGACGATCCCTAAAATTTTAAAAATCTTTTTCATCGTGAATGGTTTTTTATTGTTTCTGTTTTCTATTGTTTATTTTTATTCGTCGCGAATTGCATCAATCGGTTTAATACTAATCGCTCGTTTTGCAGGAATCAAACCTGCTAAAATTCCGGATATTATTAGAACAGCTAATGCCATCATTGCCATATCAAAGCTAAACTCGGGTCTTCGGAAGAAGATTTCATCCGGGTTGCCACTCTCAAGTGCCATGTTTGCAAGTTCAAGCAGGCCTACTCCCAGTGAAAGACCGATGTAGCCTGCCATGGTTGTTAGAAAAACACTCTCTGCAACAATGTGAGTAATGATCTTCCCTGGTGTTGCACCAATGGCTCGTTGGATTCCGATTTCCTGTGTGCGTTCTTTAATGATTACCAACATGATGTTGCTCACTCCAATCACCCCGGCAAACAAGGTTCCGATGCCAACAATCCATGTTAATAGTTGGATGCCCTTGAACAATCCACTGTACTTAATCCATTCAACTTCAATATTGAAAGAAGCAACAGCCTGGTTGTCTTCCGGAGCAATATGATGCCGTTTTTTTAGTAGTGTTTTTAGTTTTTCTTCCAGCACGCTAACAGGTGTCCCTTTTTCTGAAGTGACGGAAAAGAAATGGATATCATCTCCGTAGTTATATGCTTGTTGCATGGTGCTAAATGGAATGATAATGGTTTCTTCTTTTCGACCACCAAATCCAATTCTGGTTTCGGGATGAATTACTCCAACTACCTGAAAATATACTCCACTCACTTTGAGGTATTGTCCAACGGCATCTTCGTCTTTGTCAAACATGACCTCACGAACACGCTCTCCAATAATGCAAACTTTGCGTTTTTGCTTTACGTCAATTTCATTGATCAGGCGCCCTTCAATCGGAGTCCAAGGATCAATCTTGAAATAATCCGGATAGTCACCATAAATATTGAATGATCCGGTTCGTTCACCTCTGATCGTATTGTCTCCTCCACCCTGACTGTATCCAAATAGACGGGGAGAGAGGTATTCAATTTCTCGCACATTCTGACGAATATATTCTACGTCGTTATTGCTGTAGTTCCAGCTTCTGCCGCGTTTAAACCCTTCGTAGGGAACACTTGTACGTTCTGTCCAGAAGAAAGCTGAATTGCTGGCAAATGCTCTGATGCCATCCATCACTCCATTTTCGAGAGCTTTTCCTGCACCAGACATAATGATGAGCATAAAAATCCCCCAGAAGACACCGAAAGCGGTCATGAAACTACGCATGCGGTTTTTCTTCAAGGCGCTTAATATTTCTTTCCAAAGATCTAAGTCTAACATGATTCTAATTTTTGCTATTCGTCTCGAAGTGCCTCTATAGGTCGAATTCTGGCTGCTCTTTTTGCCGGGATATAACCGGCGATGGTTCCAGCGATTACCAACAGTATGGTTGATACAATCGCAATTCCAATATCTACTGTCGGATTGCGAAAGAGAGTTTCCCCATTGCCACCATTGGTGGCAGCCGAAGCTTCGAATGACTTTTCAACAAAAAGATTGATTATCTCCATAATTCCAGTTCCCAGCACTAAGCCGATATAACCGGCGAGGGTAGTAATCAGAATGGATTCCATTAAAACCAACCCTATAACAGAGCGGGGACTTGCTCCTATTGCTTTGCGAATACCAATTTCCTTGGTTCGTTCTTTTACAACAATAAGCATGATATTGCTAACCCCGATAATTCCTGCGATGAGCGTGAAAATTCCGATGATCCAAATAAAGATTTCAATGGCATTGAAGATCTTTTGAGTTTCAAGGTAAGCTTCCATCATGTTGAACATGCCAACCGCGTTATCATCTTTCGGATCGAAGCGATGTTTTCGTGCCAGGGTATTTTTAATGTTTTCCTCAATTGCTTTTGTTTCGGCTAAGGTTTTTCCCTCGTTTGTGATGGCGAAGTTGTGAATTCGGTTGGAACCATTAAAAACGATCTGTGCTGTTGAAACAGGAATAAAAGCTGTGCGATTTCGTGTTGATCCTGGTTCTTTGCAAATACCAATTACCTTAAAAGGGATATTGTTAATTTTCAGGTATTCGCCAATTGCATCATGTCCTTTAAACAATGCTTCATATATGTCTTTGCCAATAACAACTGTTTTGCGTTTTTGTAAAATATCCACATGGTTGATAAATCGACCGTCGATAATTTCATATTGCTCAACATCTAAAAGATCGGGGTGGCAGGTCATTACAGTGTAATCTCCATATTCTGCTTTGTATGCAAGCCTGGTTCCTCCCATAAAGTAACGTCCGGAAACAGAGCCAACACCTTCCATATTTTTCAAAAGGTCGTAGTCGTCATTATGAAACCTGATTTCCCTTCCTTCCTTTAATCCTTCGTAAGGGATGCTGGTTTCACCAGTCCAAATCCACATAGCATTTACGGCCTGGTTTTTAAAGTTTTCGGAGACTCCATTACTCAATCCATTACCGGAACCAAGCAATACCATCAACATGAAAATACCCCAGGCAACTGAAAAACCGGTGAGGAAGGTTCGCATCTTATTTTTTTTGATGGTGGCAATTATTTCTTGCCAGATATCAATGTCAAACATGGCTTCCTCTTTAAGCGGTTTCCAATTCTTTCATATACGTATGTCTGAATTCATTGAGATTGCCGTTGCGAATTATCTCATGAATTCGGCCATCTTTCAGGCGGATTATTTTTCGGGTCATGGAAGCAATATCATGCTCGTGAGTAACCAGAATAACGGTGATGCCATCGCCATTAATTTCTTTCATGATTTCCATTACTTCATAAGAAGTTGAAGTGTCCAAAGCCCCGGTAGGCTCATCGGCAAAAATTACCTTGGGTTTGGAGATTAATGCGCGAGCTATAGCGATTCGCTGTTTTTGCCCACCTGATAATTCGTTTGGCATGTGTTCTGCCCATTCTTTTAACCCTAGCTTTTCAAGATATTCCATCGCCAGCATATTTCTCTTTTTGCGTTTTACTCCTTTATAATAAAGAGGTAAGGCAACATTTTCCATGGCATTTTTAAATGAAATCAGGTTGAAGGATTGGAAAACAAAACCAACCATGTCGTTGCGGAGCAAGGCTGCTTTTTTTTCACTCATGTTACTAATTAATTTGTTGTTTAGGTAATAGCTTCCTTCGTCATAGTTGTCAAGCATACCCAAAATGTTTAGCAGGGTTGATTTGCCAGAACCGGATGATCCCATAATGGAAACAAATTCTCCGTTTTCAATTTCAAGGTCGATTCCTTTCAAAACGTGCAATTTGTTATTCCCCACTTCATAGGATTTGTGGATGTTGTTTAGTCTAATCATTGTTTTCAAGTTTTCTGCTTTGTCCTTGTAAAGTTGTTAAATCATTGGCGATTCATTAAAAAATATTCGATGAACGGTCGTTTTTTGGATGTCAATGAACAATTTATTATGACTGTTCTGTATCTGTTATTGTTTTCATTCCTTTTTAGGACGAACGAAATCGAGATTCGTTACAGACTTTTTTATTAAAAAATGTTATTGTTTACCACTGAATTGTTAAGAAATGTCTCATAACTATTTGGTGTGATTTTAGGTTTTATCGGGCAATATTTAATATTTTAGAATAATGAAAATGGCGGAAGATGTTGAAAATTAAGTAATTCTAGCATGATAGAACAGCTTTCAATTCAAAAAACAAAAAAGCAAGAATTAGTTGTAGGGAACAATATTGTTTCAGTTATGCCTGGCAATATTATTCATGTAATCGCCATTGGAGAGCAAACAACCGCAATTGCAATTGCTCAGGATAAACTCAATAGACAACTTGCAAAATCATTCACTGGCTCAGTTAATTATTTAATTGATTTGAATCGAGCTCGGAAGAATTCACCCGAGGCAAGAAAATTGTGGAAGAAGGTAGTTGAGGACGAAACCACTCATAAAGTTGCGTTGTATGGTATCCATCCGGTTGCAAGGGTGTTGGCGCAATTTGTAATGGTGATATCTAAAGGCGGGAATATCAGATTCTTTAAAACAAAAGAAGAAGGACTAATGTGGATTAAGGAATAACTGAAAAATTAAACAACATATGCCACAATATAAGAAGCAAACTGAGGAACGTATTAATGGGATGATTGATGCCTTATTAAAAGTTACTCAGGGGAATTATGATACGCAAGTTCAGCTTTCAGAGGAAAATGATTTGTTAGACTCATTAGGTTTAGGTATCAATATGTTGATTGACGATATCCGGCATGGTTTAGAAATTAAAAGTCAGAATAAGCAAATCATAAAGGAGAACACCGAACTGGAAGTGTCTCTTAAAAAGGCTGAAGAAAACGAACGTTTGAAGTCAGCTTTTCTTGCGAATATGAGCCATGAAATACGAACACCATTAAATAGTATTTTAGGGTTCTCTGAAATTCTGAAACCAACCCTGGACCTTGAGAAGTTTTACCAATACCGGGAGATTATTTTGAACTCGGGGAGACAATTGATGCAGGTTATTGATGATATTTTGGATGTTTCAAAGTTGGAGTCAAACCAATTGATGATCTTCAAGGAACCTTGCCAGATTAAAGCGATTCTGGATGAGCAATATGAGCTGCATCAACAGAATCCGCATTTGGGAGACAATCCTGATGTACACCTCAAAAAACCAATCGTTAAAAAGGGGTATGAGAATTTGATAATTGAAACCGATCCAATACGATTAAGCCAGGTGTTAAATAACCTGATTAACAATGCAATCAAATTTACAGATGAAGGTTTTATTGAGTTTGGGTTTAACATGGATAAAAAGAGTTCAGGCTTTATTCAATTCTTTGTAAAAGATACCGGCTATGGAATCCAACAGGAAAAAATTAATTCAATATTCGATCGCTTTGTGCAGGCTGAAAATCATCGTATGAAGGAAGGCAATGGCTTGGGACTAAGTATTTGTAAAGGGTTAATGGATTTATTGGGGGGTGAAATCAGTGTTGAGTCTCAACCGGGGATGGGAAGTAATTTTTATTTTTCGTTACCGCTGACCGAAGAGCCAAAACCGGTTTCAAAAGAAAAGATGGCAGTGGCATTTAAGGCTGGGAAATAGGAGTCTGACCATCGAATAAAATAGTACTTTTCAATCAGCAATTATTGCTTCATTTCTTTACAACGGGTATCCATAATTCTTCTTCTGAATCCGGATGTTCATGCTTGTATTTTTCTCCCATTATTGCCATATGAGGTCTATTGTCAAGTTGGTATTCAGAGTTTGGAATCCAATTGGTGATTATATATTGATAGGTTTCCATGGCTTCACTCGCTCGGCCTTTGTATAGAAAAACGGCATATAAACCATTCTGAATTATCAGTGTCTCCATTTCTTCTGGGATAGACGTAAATTCGGTTACTTGGATGGCTGCCCATTTTTCAAATTGCTTATTTGGATTGAAATTTTGAAGGAATTCCAGATCAGGATATATTTCAATACTGTATAAATCATTGTTGTAAACATTGGAGATATTGCCAATGTTCGGCATAAAGCTCTGCCATAATTCTTTTGTTATATTACAAGCGAATGACATGATTAACTTTTTGCCAACAAGCTTTATTCCTGATATTTGCTCTAGCCGTGGAGTCATCTCTAATTCCCTTTTAGAATCATCAATTTTCCTTGCAGCACAACTCCGTCAATATCCATTTTTTTTGCTGAAGATATGGCATCTTCCTGCGTGTGTACAATTGGTTTTCCCTTTGAATTGAAGGAAGTGTTTATCAATGCTTTTATTTGATGTTTTTCGTCCATATAGGTCAGTAAGTCCCATAGAAAAGGGTTTTGCTCTTTATTGAAAACAGTTTGAATTCGGGAAGTTCCATCAATATGAACTCCACCAATTAATTCTTTTTGTCGTTCTGGCAAAATATCAAAATCGAGTAACATATATTGGCTTAAAGGGTGGATTGTTTTCTTACCTGTGAAATATTTGGCATTCTTTTCAAGCATTACTGGTGCTACGGGTCTGTACCATTCACGTCCCTTATGCGTCATACTTAGTTTTTGAGCAAGTTTTTTATCATTCGACAGGCAAAGCAAACTCCGGTTCCCGAGTGCTCGAGGACCTGCTTCTCCGTTCCCATTGCAAATTCCGATAACTTTCCCGTTTGCTAGCTGTTCGGCAACTTTCTGGATGTCTTCAATGGTATATTCAAAGTCCTCGCCGGGAAGATTCCAATTGTTTAAGTAAGGTGAATGCATTTGAACACTTCCATGTTTTTCCCACTCGGCAAATGCTGCCGCTCCCAATGCGAGCCCTGAATCTTCGGTGCATGGTGGAATAAATACTTCCTTGAAAATATTTTGCTGAATGATTCTAGTATTAGCAACGATGTTGAGGGCGCATCCTCCTGTGTAATACAGATAGGTAGCATCTGTTTGCGCTTGCAACATTTTTAAAATATGGATGGTTTCCTGTACAAATATCTCGTGAAACGTTGCCATACAATCAAGGATAAACGGATTTTTTTGATCGAATGATTTCAGTTCAATATTCCAATCTTTTGCCACCTGTTTGAAAAAGATAGATGTTTTGCCCCAGATGTCCTTAAAGAAGTCATTCTTACGAAGCCATTCTTCCAGTTCCGGACGATATTTTCCATGACCTGCGAGTCCCATCATTTTTCCGGGAACCGAATTTTGCTCACTAAGCTTTGCTCCAATTACGGCAAATACAAGGGCATTTGAATTGAAAATGGAACTTAGATATTGGTAGTCCCAGTGGGCAGTAATTTTGGTGATTTTATTTCCCCGATAAAGCCAGGCTGAGAAGTTGCTCAAACTTGCTCCGCCATCAAAATGAACCAATAAACTGTTTTGTTTGAAATTCCCAAAGAATGGTAGGCAGCTAAAAACGTGTGACAATTCATGATTTAATACCCATGCATTTGCTTCCCGCCCAAACCACCAACAACGCCCTTTTTCGAGGCTGGTTGCCAATTGATTATTTAGCGGCGCTTCAAAACGGGCATCTCCTTTTGACGTTAAAAATGTTCGCCCAACAACGTTGTCTACAAAAACCAAATCAAAATCTTCGGCGAGTAATTTCTTCTTCTTCAGAATTGAATAAATCTCTTCGTAAAGTTTATTATCCCTTTTTCGACGGGTAATCCTTTCCAATTGCAGGAAATGTTCCACTTTCCCATTACGCATGATGCAGAGATTGTGATCATGTACATAAAAAGGATGTTCGTATTCAAACCAATCTTGAATTCCATAAATGGCCAAGGTTGCTCTATCAGGATTCATTTATACGAATTGCAAATAAATGACGATTCCGGCAAAAAGATACAGGAAGAAATTCCCCCAGAATTTTCGTTTCATAAAGATCAGGTAGTTGGAAATTAAGCAGGTTAACGGAAATGCCATTATCACCAATATCTCTTTAGAAACTGCGGGGACAAAGAGCAACAGAATTGCTGATATCAAAAAGATGATAAGAAAGATCTGGTAGTATTTTCTGGTGCTTATTTTTTTCTCGTCATATTGCAACAGCATAAAGAAACTACCTAGCAGTGTGAGCAAAACAAGAAATCCAATATAGATCTGCAGATGGATATTTCCTCTCAGAAAGTAATTTGAAGTTAGAAAGTTTTGATTGATTGTTTGGATAAATGCATCCAAATTATCGCTGTAAGCATAGTATGACCAGGTAAACAACCAGGGGAGGAATAGACCAATTACCGGAAGGGCAAAGTTTCGCCACTCAGGCCGTTTTTTTATTAACGAAAATCCAATCCAGATAACCGGGAAAAAGAAAATCAAGTTAAAATAGAATAGCGAACCAACGCCGATATAAAATCCCGCATCAAATGCATTGGAATGAAATTTCTGTTTGTCATAGGATTGGAAAACCCGGTCAATGGATAACAGTAAAAATAGTAAGCCAAAATAAACCGGATGCATGGTTTGCAGGCTCACTAATCCACTTACAATGAGTACAAAAATATTTGAAGGTAAAAACGTACGAATGCGGATAAAGGCGTAAGCCGAATTCAACCGAAGAATAATAAATGACAGAAAGATTACAATAAGTAATGCCAACAAATTATTAGCAAACGCTGATTTACCAAACACCAGTTCCACTAATTGATATAGCGGCATATTATTTTCCCCATCATAAAACGGGTAAAATTCTGGCGATATCAATGCCTTGAACCACAATGCCAGTGCGACAAGTGGTATTAGAATAAAGTGGTATGCCTGGTTTGTTTTTAGTACTCGAAGAATCATAGTATCAAGTAAAAAAATAGCAATTCAATTGTTGGCATTGGAGTTCTATTATTTACAAATCGAACCCGAGATCTTTGCGATAATAACTTCCTTCAAAGTTAATCTTTTCAGCATTCTTATAAGACTGATCCAGAGCTTCTTTCATCGAGTTCCCATAGGAACTTACCGCAATCACCCGTCCACCTGCTGTGACCAC
Organism: Sunxiuqinia sp. A32; assembly: GCF_052690465.1. NCBI lineage: Bacteria > Pseudomonadati > Bacteroidota > Bacteroidia > Marinilabiliales > Prolixibacteraceae > Sunxiuqinia > Sunxiuqinia sp. A32. The sequence continues at coordinate 6,482 of NZ_JBQYLI010000031.1, read as the reverse complement.
ATTGTCTCCATCTTGTTTGGTGCCGGCATGAAATAAGATGCTGTTCTCAACCTGGTCAAAACCAGTCATTACTTTCCCTTTTTCGTAATCACCAGGATAGCCACCTGAGACCAACATTACAGTTACTGCACTGCGCTCATCTATTTCAATGGATTGTTCTGCCATGGTGCCATCAGCTGCAGCTTCTAAAAGATCTACAAAATCTGATTTTACACGAAGCATAACAGCTTCTGTTTCCGGGTCACCCATGCGAACATTATATTCGATTACGTATGGATCACCACCAACATTGATCAAGCCTAAAAAGATAAAACCATTGTATGCAATATTGTCTTTTTGAAGTCCGTCAACTGTTGGCTTAATAACACGGTCTTCAATTTTTTTCATGAATGCAACATCTGCAAATGGAACCGGACTAATTGCTCCCATTCCACCTGTATTTAGGCCAGTGTCACCTTCTCCGATTCGTTTGTAATCTTTCGCCTCCGGAAGAATTTGATAACCTTTACCATCCGTAATCACAAATACGGAAAGCTCCACTCCCGACAAAAATTCTTCGATAACGACTTTACTACTGGCAGCACCAAATTGTCCGCCTAACATCTCTTTTAGGGAAGCTTCAGCTTCAGCAAGATCTTCGATAATTAAAACACCTTTACCTGCGGCAAGTCCATCGGCTTTAAGCACAAAAGGAGCTTTCATTGTTTGTAGAAATGCAAGACCTTCTTCCAGATTCTCAGTAGTTACTGTTTTGTATTTTGCAGTTGGTATTTGGTGACGATCCATAAATTCTTTGGCAAAGTCTTTTGAACCTTCCAATAAGGCGCCTTCTTTTTGAGGGCCGACAACTTTAACGTGTTGAAGGCTTTCATCAGCTAAAAAGAAATCATGTAGTCCTTCCACCAAAGGAACCTCTGGTCCAACCAGCATTAAATCAATTTTCTTATCCAGAACCACCTTTTTTAAACCTTCAAAATCTGAAACGCCAACTGGAATATTTTCCCCTAATTCTGCTGTCCCTGCATTTCCAGGAGCAATAAATAGTTGAGTTAATTTGGGTGATTGTTTGATTTTCCAGGCAAGAGCATGTTCTCTTCCACCTGAACCTACGATAAGAATATTCGACATGAGATACTTGTTTATTATTTTATATTGCTATTCTAATTTCTTGTTTGTTTGCTGGCAAGCTTCCAAAATGGTAGCCTTTCAGCTTCAGTTTTTGTATCACTACCGGCAGAGCCCGATAAAGGTTTTCTTTTGCTTTCAACGAATCATGAAAGGTAATGATGGACCCGGGACGAACATTGGTCAATACATTTCGGGCAACCAAGCCCGGAGTAATATCTGACTTGTAATCGCCGCTAATGATATCCCACATTACAACCTGATAGTGTTGTTTGATTTGCTCATATTGCGATTGCTTCATCCATCCATGTGGTGGCCTGAAAAAATTCGATTCGATATAGGTTGAAGCTTTCAAAATATTTCGAAAGAATTTCATGTTGGGAGTTTTTAGCCCCTGCAAATGATTGAACGTGTGATTACCAACTAAATGTCCTTCATCAATGATGCGCTGATAGATTTCCGGATAACGTTTGACATTTTCTCCGACGCAAAAAAAGCAGGCTTTAATTTTCTCTTCTTTCAATAGATCGAGCACCCAGGGAGTAATTTCGGGTACCGGACCGTCATCAAAAGTAAGATAGACCAAGTTGTTTTCACCCGGAATTCTCCACAGTGCTTCAGGGAAGCAAGCGGTTAAAAAACGGGGAAGACGTATGCGTGGATCCAAAGTCTGCATTAATTTTGTGCACTATATTGGTTTAAATAATCTGTAAACAATTTAGTGATACTCTGCGATAATTCGGTTTGATCATTATTCGCAGCGATCATGCTCATCTCGCGCATGAAATAAAGAATCCGTTGGATTTCCTCATCCACTGACGCAATGTACTTATCATCCAATGAAAGGAAATAATCCATTTGTTGAGTGTACGAATTAATTACAGAATCGATTATTCCTTTTGCTTTGTCTGGTGCTCCTGCTCCATAATAGTTTTCAGCTATTTGAAGTGAAAAATAATTGAAAGGCACCACTTCATGCGGAATCAATTCAAGGCTTCTATCCAGAACATGAATTGCTGAATCCTTTTTACCTTCAACGATCAGCGATTCTGCCAGTCGGTTAAAGTTGTTTCGGATATTCATCATCATGCGTTGGTTATTCTCATCAATATAAACCTTTGGATTATTCATGTTACCCCACATGAAGTTCTCCATCAGGTTGGTATACATTTTCTCCGTGTCAACCATTCCAAAATGAATACCTTCGCGTGCCGATTTTACCGGAGTAAATCGATAGGCAAACCCTTCCAGTTGGAAATAGTCTTGCAGTCCGAGGTATTTGTCTCGTCCAACTGTAATTGCATAATAAATTGGTCGCTCCCAATTTGTATTTGCAATCATATCCAGCACCATGAGTTCATCCTTGGAGATGTAATTTTTCCCTCCAAAATTGATGAAGATAGTGTCTGCAATTTGGTCGTACATGTTTTCCGGAACAACTTTATTCCGAATAACTGCTTCCTTGTCAACTTTGAAAAACAATTTTTTCGAAGGAATGTAGGATGCGTTATCAGCTTGTGCCAATTTTGTTCTTGGGTTATCATCTTTTACAAAGTCCAGTGCTTTGCTTAATTCGACAGCTCCTTTAATTCTTGGATCTTCAAGCAGATAGATAACATCATTGGTTCCCAGAACATATTTGTCTTCCGTAAAGCTTATGGGCAGAGGTTCTGATTCATACGATTTACGCTTCATCTGATCAATGTACCAATCTGTTTGCAAGTAACTTAAGTTACAAACCCGAATATCTGTTCCAACGCCTTCAACTTCCTGATTGTACCATAGTGGGAATGTGTCGTTATCACCATTGGTAAAGATAACTGAATTAGGTTCGCATGAGTTTAGATAGTTTGCTCCAAAATCGCGGGCAGTATATCTATCTGATCGATCGTGGTCATCCCAGTTTTCGCTGGCCATAATGCCTGGTACCAAAACAAAACTTAACACTGAAACCAGAATCGCACTGATGGTATGAGGCATCCATTTCTTTAATCCTTCAACAATGGCAAGAACGCCAATTCCAATCCAAATGGTGAATGCATAGAACGATCCTGCATAGGCATAGTCGCGTTCACGAGGCTGGTGCGGATACTGATTTAAGTACACTACAATTGCTAATCCTGTCATTAGAAATAGCAAAAATACAACCCACAAATCTTTCTTATTCCGCTGGTAGTGGAAGAAGGCTCCAATCAATCCAAGCAATAGCGGGAGGAAATAATATACATTTCGTGCTTTATTGTTTTTTAGATCATCTGGTAATTTGCTTTGATCGCCTAATCGGACAGAATCAATGAAATTAATACCGCTAATCCAATTGCCGCTGAGAATATCTCCATGACCTTGAGTGTCGTTTTGTCGTCCGGCAAAGTTCCACATGAAATACCGGAAGTACATATGAACAACCTGGTATCGTAAGAAAAACTGTAAATTTTCACCAAATGTTGGTAGTTGTATAGTCTGACTTTCTCCATCTCGGCCACTAATCCTGACAGGCTTGCCCTTGATTCCTGCCCAACTTTTATAATCTTGAATATGTTGATCCTGCCTACTCCACATTCGTGGGAAAAAGGTTGTGTAGTTAGAATCGTATTGTGCTTTTTGACGAGTATAGGTAACTACATATTTACCATCTTTCTGGATGTAATATGGTTTTGTGTCAACATACGGAGTGCGTGAATCCAGAGGAGTGTTATAGTACTGTCCCTTAACCAGCGGACGATCACCATATTGCTCACGATTTAGATATCCCAATAATGAGAATACGTCATCTGGGCTGTTTTGATCCATCGGAGTGTTTGCCGATGAGCGAATAACAATCATCGCAAAAGATGAATATCCAATAAGAATTACAGTGAATGCCACTAAAACAGTATTCCAAAGTACTTGTCCTTTTTTGGCTGTATAATGAATTCCAAATACGATTAAGCCAATTAGTAAGGCAGAATATATGATTGTTCCAGTATTAAATGGCAAGCCAAATCCATTCACAAACATCAGTTCAAACCAGGTCGCAATGGTAATAACGCCAGGAATAATTCCGTACATGATTACGCCTAAAATTACCAGCGAAACAATTAAGCTGAGGATGATGCCATTTCTGGTAACCTTGTATTTTTTGAAATAATAGACAAAAACGATTGCGGGAATTGCCAATAAGTTTAACAGGTGAACCCCAATGGAAAGTCCCATTAGATAGGCAATTAGAATGATCCAACGATTTGCATGAGGTTGATCGGCAACGTTCTCCCATTTTAAAATGGCCCAGAAAACAACTGCCGTAATCAGAGACGACGATGCATAAACTTCACCTTCAACAGCTGAGAACCAAAAGGTGTCTGAAAAAGTGTAAGCCAACGCTCCAACAGCTCCACTAGCCAAAATAGCAATAGTTTGTCCAAGAGTTAGAATCTCTTCTGTATTCACTAATTTTTTCGCAAGGTGTGTGATGGTCCAAAACAAAAACAAGATTGTGAATGCACTTGCTAATGCCGAAAGTGAGTTGATCGCCATTGCGGCATGAGAGGAGTCCGTGAAAATCGTAAAGAAACGTCCTAAAATCATGAAAAACGGAGCACCCGGTGGATGGCCTACTTCTAACTTAAAAGAAGTTGTGATAAACTCTCCGCAATCCCAGAAGCTGGCGGTTGGTTCAATAGTCATTAAATAGACAACGGCTGCGATCAAAAATACAACCCAGCCGGTAACAACATTCAGAAATTTATAGTTTTTCATCGGTCTATAATATTCTTAAATTTTCTATGCTTGCGAAGATAGTACATTCTTTGAACCCAGACTAATTCAATGCGTAAATTAAGGTATTTTAAGACCTGCAAAACACTTATGCATTAACACTTTTTTAAACTAATCTTCACTCAGGAATTTGTACTTTTACTCCAAATCACCGAAAAAATGGATATAAAAGTTTTGGGACCTGGTTGTGTTAGATGCCGTGGATTGGATCATCGGGTTCGAAAAGCAGTAAAAGAACTTGGCATAGAAGCAAGCATTAGCAAGGTCGAAGATTTGATGGAAATCATGCAGTTTGGTATAATGCAAACTCCAGGATTGGTCGTGAATAATCAGGTAGTGATGAGTGGTAAACTGCCTACATACACTGAACTTAAAGAGATATTGAAAAATCTAAAAGAAGAATAAATGAGGATCAAAATTCAAATACTGTTTCTGTTGGCTGCTGTGTTATTTGCCTGTACACAAAATAAACCAATTAAAAGTGATGATCCTGTTTTACCTGATAAAGGACAGATTGGAGTGTATTATTTTCGGACTTCTATTCGTTGCGAAACATGCAATACCATTGAACAATTAATAAAAGAAGAACTGAATGGAAAGTATGCTGATAATGTAAAAGGCGGTGAAATAGTATTCCGACAATACAATATTGATGATGCCGAAATTGAAGATTTTGCGTTAGCCTTTAACGTGGTTTTTAAATCACTGATCATTATCAAAGACGAAAAGCAGATCAATCTGACCAATGATGCATTTTTATATGCGTTGCCAAAACCTGAGAAGTTTAAATCTCTTTTTGAAGAAACCTTAGATAAACTCTGATGCAGGAACTTTTCACCAATCTGTTAGATCAATCCTCGTTCCCATTGTGGTCTGCTTTTTTGATAGGCATTATTACGTCTCTTGGGCCATGCACATTAACCACAAATATTGCTGCAATTGGGTTTATTAGCAAGGAAGCGAGTGATAAAAAAAGAGTATTGTTTGGTGGAATTATTTACACTGCAGGGCGGGCTTTCACATATACTTCAGTCGCTTTTATTTTATTTTTAGGAGCAAACTCCTTAAATATTTCAGGATTTCTTTCCCGCTACGGAGAGCTATTAATCGGTCCGCTATTATTAATAATTGGGTTGGTGATGTTTGACCTCGTGCCAATCTCGTTTCCCACGTTTTCCAGACTTTCAAACAAAATAGAAAAACAAAATAAATATCCTTACCTACAGGATTTTTTGCTCGGAGTTGTTTTTGCCCTTGCTTTTTGTTTCTACAGCGGAGTCATGTATTTCGGGTTATTGATTCCAATGACGATTACCAGCATTTCCGGTTTAATTCTTCCCGTATTATTTGCGCTTGGAACCAGTATGGTGGTTATTCTTTTCACCCTAATAATTGCCTTTACTCTTTCTGAATTAAATACCTGGTTTGTGAGAATTAAGAACGTTGAATTGTGGTTGAGGCGGATCGTTGCAGTATTATTTATTGGAATTGGCATCTATCGTATATTTATTCTTTTAGTCAGTTTGTAAAGAAGAGGCTGTCTCAAAAGAGATGGCCTCTTTTTATTTTCAGCGAAGAGTGGGAAAAAGATTGAAAGTTATCAA
>NZ_JBQYLI010000030.1:0-39208 GCF_052690465.1 Sunxiuqinia sp. A32 | reverse complement strand
GAAAAACAACCCTTAATTAAGCTATGCCTGCTAAAAACAAGATCCCCCGGAACTGGTTTTTAGACAGACTGCCGTTATGGGTAATAAAACTCCACCAGAAAACGCATCTTCTCACTTTTTAAATAATTTACTTGTGCAAGTGAAAACTTGCACTTATATTTGCAAGCAATTACTTGCATAACTTTATTTGCTATGAGGAGAGATGTATTTCAAGCTATTTCAGACCCTACGCGAAGGGATATTTTAATGTCACTTACCAAGGAAAAACAAAATGTAAATATGCTGGCAGAACAGTTCGACATGACCAGACAAGCCGTGTCCTTACATGTAAAATACCTGCAGGAATGTGGTGTAATTGCCATTGAAAAACAGGGAAGGGAACGTTACTGCAAGCTAGAAGTGCAGAAGCTGTCAGAAATAGCTGATTGGTTAGAACCGTTCCGTAAACTCTGGGAAACTCGTTTCAATCAATTAGATCAACTCTTAAATGAATTACAAAATAAAAACAAAACTAAAAACTAGTAAATATGAACAAAACAACATTTGAGACCAACGGAAGTGAACTTACAGTTATTCGCACATTTAACGCTCCACTTAGCTTAGTATGGCGAGCATGGACAGAAGCTGAATTACTTGATAAGTGGTGGGCACCCAAACCTTGGAAATCAGAAACTTCTTACATGGATTTCAAAGAAGGTGGACACCGTATTTATGACATGATTGGACCGGAAGGTGAACGTCATGGCGGTCGGACGGATTATCTCCACATTCAAGAGCATAAAAATTTCTCAGGAAAGGATTTTTTTCTAAATGACGAAATAAACATAAATCCTAATATGCCTATTGCCCAATTTCAAAATCAGTTTGAGCCCAAAGTAAATGAAACTGTAGTGACCATCAAAACGCAATATACCTCCGAAGAGCAGCTGAAACAAGTTCTTGAAATGGGAATGAAAGAAGGTCTTTCTATGGCGTTTGAAAACCTGGATCAAGTGCTGGCAAACGCTCCAACTACAGACGCTTCCACTCACGGGTAATAAAAAATGCAACTACGATTGCGGATACAGAATCTGCGATTGGCATGGATATCCAAATCCCGGTAAGTCCGATATATTGAGGAAGTAAAAAAAGCAATGGAATTAGTACAACAACCTGCCGCAATAAAGTGAGCAGAGTTGCAATTTTTGCTTTCCCAACCGACTGGAAGAAATTACCAACCACCACCTGAAATCCAACAATAGGCAGGGCCAGCAATGCCAAACGCAGCCCTTGTCGTCCGAGTTTCAGCAATTCCGGATCGCTGTTATTGAAAAAGCGAACAATGATGTCGGGAATAGACTCCACAAAGGTAAAAGCACCAATTGAAATAATGGTTGCCGCAATCATGGCAATGCGTAACGTGTCTTTTACCCGTCGAGGCTCATTGGCTCCATAATTAAAACCGATAATGGGTTGCGACGCCATGTTTATAGCAACAATCGACATAATGATTAACGTAATAACTGAATTCACAATCCCCATGGCTCCCACTGCCAAATCGCCACCAAACTTAATGAGCTTGGTATTCAAAAGCCCCTGCACCACAGAATTGGCCATTTGCATAAAAAATGGAGCCATCCCAATCAACAGGATTTCCTTGATAATATTGGAATCCAGCCGAAAATATTGAGGCCTGATTTTTACCACTGATCGATTACTTCTAAAATGCAACAACACCCAGGCAAATAAAACAATCATGGAAATAACGGTAGCATATGCTGCCCCTTTCACTCCCAAATCAAACACAAAAATAAAAATGGGGTCAAGAATAATGTTTGTTCCGGCACTCAGCAACATAGAATACATCGCGATTTTCGCATTTCCTTCCGAGCGAATCACATTATTCAGTGAAAACCCAACGACCTGAAAGATCACCCCGACCAAAATAATATTCAAATAATCATTTGCATACCCAATGGTATCTGCCGTTGCTCCAAACGAACGAAGCATGGGGCCTTTAATAGAAAATCCAATGAGAGAAATTAATCCTGATACAACAATCATCAGTAAAAAACTATTCCCCAAAACATGCTCGGCCTTATTGATGTCTCGCCTCCCCATATTGATGGACACCAAAACACCGGCACCGATGCCAATCAGCATACCAAAAGCCATCATAATCAGCATTACCGGAAAGATGACCGAAATACCGCTCAATGCCAATGCCCCTACTCCCTGACCAATAAAGATCCGGTCAACGATATTGTACAACGCATTTACAAAAACGCCGATAAAAGCGGGGATGAAATATTTGAGCATCAGGCGAGCCACATTTGCCTCACCCATCTCTGTGGATTTATCCATTTATTCGATTTAAAGCACAAATGTAAAAATTGAAAAACAATTCACATGGACAACGGTTCTCTTATTTACCTTGGAAATATTAAATTTGCAGGACAAATAGCAAACAATGACTGAAAAAAAACAAAAGAAAACCGACGCTACAATTTTAAGTAACCTAAAATCAAGTAATCCACAATTGGTTTTAAATACGATAAGTAAACTGAAAGAATCCGGAAACTCAGCTTACTTACCACTCTTGTTTGACACGTTGCATCTATCAAAAGATGAAGAAGTAAAAAAGGCAATTAGCTCGTTGCTTGCTGAAATAAAACAGCGGGATGCTATCCCAATGCTGATTGAGGCAATCCAAAATGACAAATACAAGAACGAACAAAATTTGCTGGTTGCTGCTTGTTGGGAAAATGGCATGGATTACAGCAATTATCTTCCTTTATTTATTGATTTGTTAATCGAAAAAGATTTCATGACCGCTTTTGAAGCGTACACTGTAATTATGAATATGTCTGGTAAAATCTCTCAGGCAATAGCAGATAAAGAAACCAAAAAGATAAACGTAGCACTTGCCGATGCCGGTGAGAAAGAGCAACTTTTAACGGATATATTGGATTTTATTCCTGTGTTTGTACAGGGAATTGAACCTCAAAGCATTTAAAATTGCTGGCTCCACTCCGAATAAGCCTAATCTTTTTCAGCCTTTTACCGGGGCTGTCTTCTTTTGCTCAATACTTTTCTGATATACAGGAATACAATCAACTACTTTTGATGAATCCGTCCTACACAGGTACAACCTTTGGAACCCGGATTCACGCCAATGTATTTGGGCAACGATCTGCTTTTACGAGTACGTATACAAATACCATTTCAGCAGATTTTTACCTGGAGGATGAGCAAATTGGACTCGGGGTTTATGGGGGAGTTCGAAATAATGCAGACAAGAATACTTTTTCGCTTTGGGGACAAGGCGCCTATTCAAAAATTTTAAAAATAAAAAGCAATCAATATTTTATTCCTTCCATTAGCGCTGGCTTTGAACAACCACTGAAAAATATTTCTCTCTTTGTCTACGACATAATTGTTCGTCGTTCTACTGAACCTCATCAGCCGCCGGGATACTCCATGCAACAGCCGCTGAGAACGACTTTAAAAACCGGTTTTTTACTGGCAACTTACGACTGGAATATTGGACTGAGTGCAGGTGCAAATTGGGACATCACTCAAAGCATCTTTCCTGAGGGTGATATGATTTTCCGGGCCATCATTCATGCTGAAAAGTTTATCACCTATTACCACCGCGGATTATTGTCGAAAAAATATTACCTCAAGCCAAGATTCATTATCGATTATAGTACCGAGAGAATGCAGGTTTATTCTGACCTCAACATTCAACGTTTTAATTGGCTTGGCAGCATCGGCATTTTGCACAACCTGGAAAATAATCGAACACGAATTGCCTTGTCTGCCGGCTATGATTTTGAATCTTTCAAACTGAATTATCACGCATCGTCTCAATTTCCGGCAGATGGTAATTTTGAAGTTATTCATAGCTTCTCATTGCGGCTAACCATTCCGGAGTTAAACAAGAAGTATCAGCCTATTTATCCACTGGTCCGGGATTTATAATCCACCATTTTTCAGCAAAAATCTTCTGTTTTCAGTAATTGTCCCCACAGTTTTCCCAATTCTAAACTTATATATTACTTTTATGGCCTTTGTTTGTCAACTAACATATTAAGAACCTGTTTGTGAAGAAGGCTTTTGTTACTGTTATATTACTTCTAATCGTATTATTTGTCGAGGGACAAGATGCTGAATATTCGCAATTTTACGCCAATCCATTATACCTGAACCCTGCATTTACAGGAACCTCACAAGCTCCGCGTTTTTCGCTGAATTATCGAAATCAATGGCCTCAACAAGGTAGCACCTTTGTAAACTACAGCTTCTCTTACGATCAATTTCTGCCAAAGATGAATGGTGGTTTCGGGATACAATTTCAAAATAATTCAGAAAGCAACGGCCTCGTTGAAACATCTACCGGAAATCTTTTCTATTCGTATCATATAAAAATGAGCGAACGTTTCTTCATGGATGCTGGACTGCAAGCGGGAATAACGTATAAGAAACTTGATTATGGAAGACTCATATTTCCGGATATGATTGATCAGCTTAATGGAGAAACATCTCCGGGGCTCTATGATCCAGCAGAGAATTCCAGTTTAGTTTATCCCGATTTCGGAATCGGTGCAATGGGACAATATGATTCCTACTTTTTTGGATTCAGTATTTCTCATTTAACACAGCCTGACGAATCAATTTTTGTTGGAGATCAAAAAGGGAAACTGCCGATGAAAATAACAATTCATGCCGGAGCCAGAACACATAAACTACATCGGGGATTACTTTCAAAAGAATTTACGGTATCGCCGAATATTATTTTTCACAAACAAGGTGATTTCAGCCAACTGAACCTTGGTATGTACATTCTGGAAAAATCGCTGGCAGGTGGAATTTGGTATCGGCAAAATTTAGGTCTGCAACCCGATGCAATCATTCTAATGTTCGGAGTAATGCGGGAACGCTTCAAAATCGGATATAGCTACGATGCAACGCTTTCAAAATTGGCAAACTATTCATCCGGCTCTCATGAAATATCACTCATCTATTTTTTAAAGGGAAAACATCACACCCGGAAAGCATTGCTAATCCCAGCACTTTAATAAACTAAAGTAACGGTTCCAGATTGATTATGATCGCGTCCCAGAAAATCCTGGTAGGCAATTACCCAAGTGTAAACACCCGTTGGAGCAAACTCACCATTTCTCATTTTACCATCCCATCCAACAAATTCGTCCTTTGCCTCGAATATCCGCTCTCCCCATCGGTTAAAGACCTGCATATGATACCCCGACTCCAACACTCCTACAGGAGCCAATAAAAACTCACGATTAATTTCATCCATACTATTCGGATTAATCGCATTGGGTGGAAAAATTCGGTCAAAAGCCACCAGTACTGTTTGATATGTCGTATCCGTGCAGAACAATTCATTTTCAGCAATTAGTTCCACATCATACCAACCCATTTCCTCATAAGAATATGTTGGTTGAGCTTCCAAAGATGTACCCAAGGTATCACCAAAGTCCCAATAATAATTTTCTGCACCTTCACTTGAATTTAGGAATGTGAACTCAGGATTGACAATGCTCACCTCACTCGTATCTGGTTGAAATGAGGCAGTAGGCTTGGGATAAACAGTAATCGATTGATCAGCCCAAATAGTATCAATACACCCGGTTATGGAAGATTGTACAATACTTGAAATATTAAATTGAGTATCTGGCGCATTAAAAATATCCGTCATTTCATTTTCCCCAGGAACCAATCCATCACCCTGCCCAAAGTCCCAATGGTAATCAAACTCATCCATATTATCATTTGGAGTGACTGAAAAATTCACAGTCAAGGGAGGGCAACCTTCCGTTAAATCGCTGGTAATTTCAGCCCATGGCTGACGTTTAAAATTGAACTCAACTGGATCGGTCTCACAACTATACTCAGTAGTGATTTGCAATCCAATGGATGACAGAGGTTTGTTTTTCAGGCTTATTTCAAAGGGTCCGGGAGAGTTTGCCGGATCCTGCAAAATTTCTTCAGCATCCAGCTTCGACAAATCCCAATGATAGGTATCTTGTGGGTTTGCTGTACCAGTATACTCGACCTGAAAAACGTGCGGATAACAAAAATCCGGATCAAGCGAAGTTTCGACTGTTGGAATGGGATGCACCGTTATTAAATCCTCTACCAAACCATAATTTTCGCATCCCTCGTCAGACACAATAGTTAAGCCAACATCATAAGAACCATCTTGCTGATAGGTATGTTGCAAATTCTTTCCTGATGCAGAACCACCATCTCCAAAATCCCAGCTGTAACTATTGACTAGCTCCGTAGTTTCGGCCGTGAAATCAACCAGGAATGGTTCACACCCATCATCATCCAACACCTTTATTTCCATATTTGGAATTACTTTGATGTGCTCCCACTTCGCAGGATTCTCACATCCACCCTCGTTAACAATCAATCCCAGGTCTCGATTACTACTTCTATCAAATCCCAACGAAACTTCCAGATCTGTTAAGCCAACGCCTGCTTCATAAACAGTATCCTGAAAATACCAGGTATAGTTCGCATCAGAAGTACCATCGCCACTATAATGAACACCCAGATTATATCCGTAACATTCCATTGAATCGATGCTAAAATCATTGCTTGGAGTATTATAGAAACTCAAATTGATCGAATCATTTGAGGCACAACCATAGGCATCTGTAATTTTGAAATACGATTTGTAAGTTCCGTATGCATTCACATTCGCATTGGTTTGAAGAGCATTTGGATCGATGAATGTCAAACCCGACGAAAATGGTATCCATTCAATACCTCCTTTATCCACGCTAATTTTTACGGTTCCGGACATCTGGTCGCAGAACAAGGTATCGGTATTGGAAATGTCAATTTTGGGATAATCATGAACGGTAACTTTTACCTCATCTTCATCAAAACAGGTATACTCATTTCCAACTTTTACTGAATAAATATTGGTTTCATTAACGGGCAGTGTTTGTTCGCCCGAGCCATCATTCCACAGGTAATAATCATGATCTCCAGCATCGAGCGTTGTCGATGATCCAATGCAAATGTTTTGGTCATCTCCCAAATCAACAACCGGGCTTGTTTTTACATTGACGGTAAAAAAAGCAGAATCAGCGCAAGTTCCGTTTCGTGATACAACTTTATAGACAATCGTATCCATGGGGAAAGCAAAAGGATCAGAGCGATAGGCATCATCCAATGCAGTTTTTGGAAACCATTCGTAATTCCCCTCAAATTCATGATTGAGTTGAATCGTATCGTTTTGACAAATCGTTCTGTCAATAGCTGAATCAAATTCAATATTCCAAACATTGATTTCCATTACAGCCGATAAGCTGATGTCCGGGTCACCCTCCATGCCACCAAATTCAACAATATATCCCTGAGGATAATAGTAACCTCCCGAACCACCACCACGATCTGGCAAATCATTCCACGATTTGGTTTCCTTTGATGGATTTTGGTTGATGTGAGCATAATCTTCATCACCACTATTATTGGGTTCACCAGAACTCCAAAAAGAATACTCACCATTCATTCGGCGGCCGTTTGTATAATCACCTCTCCAGAACAAGGTTCCTGCTTCCGGACCAGTCACCCACTTCCAATCGCCTTCCACATCGGCATCACTGGCACCAATCCATCCAACACCTTTAACTTTTGACCAAACAAAATCATTTTCTTCTCTGGATGTTATGGTTACCAAATATCCTTGCAATCCATAATAGGTTTTATTTTGTGCATCTGAATTTGCTGTCGACCAAATAATTCCACCTCTACTTATATATTGATAAAAATGCTCGGTCGCTGGCAGATAATCCACATCATTCAGAGTAATTGCAATTGATCGGGTACCATTTGTCGGTGATGGTGAAATATTGGTATATTCAACATTCTGAATAGCTGTTTGATAATCACTGGCAGTTGCTTTTCCTCTTAAAGTTAAAGTTCCGGTACCGGCATCCCAACTTCCAGTGATTGTCGCTGTAGATTCAAAACTTAATTGATCTTCACCTTTTATAAAATTTGCTATCGAAACTTTCAACCCACTATTAATATCATCCCCCTGAACGGAAACTCTGTTTCCTAATTTCACAACATCTCTGCAATAATCGATGGGCCCCAAATTCGTAGAGCGTATCTGCAGTGCTCCAGATTGCGCCAATACGAAATTACAAGCAAATAATAAACCAATTACGGCAAGGATGTTTCTTCTCATCAGGCAGATTTTAGGCTAGCTTCTGCCGGAAAAGTATTTCATGAATTGAGCACGTTCATACAACATCGGATCGCCAACCTTCGTATAGGAAAGTCGCCCTCTGAAATCACCAATAGTCTTAAAGTTCCATTTCTTCATGAACGATGTGAGATCTTTCAGCATACCATCAATTACCTGCGCTCCATTAATATACACTACCGAGCATACTTGTGCAACCTGCGCTCCAGCAAGCAATTGTTTAATTACTGCTTCTCCATCATGAATTCCCGTTGAAGCGGCTATCTCCAATTTTGGAAGAGCTGCACTTATCATTCCAATCCATCTTAAGGAACGACGAATGTCTGACGGTGAACTAAATACTTCTGAAGCCGTTATTTCCAACTTCTCAATATTAATATCTGGTTCGTAAAAACGATTAAACATGGTTACTGCCGATGCTCCATTCGCCATCAATTTTTCCGACATTGCAATAAGGTTCGTAAAGTAGAATCCAATTTTTACCGATACCGGAATTTTTACCTGCTTTTTAACCTTACTCAAAACATCGATATATATTTGCTCTATTTCATCTGTTTTTTCCTGACGTGAAGTAGGGATAATAAACAAGTTGAGTTCTAAAGCATCAGCACCAGCATTTTCAAAATCTTTAGCAATCCTGGTCCATTCTTGAGATGAAACACAGTTAATGCTAGCAATGATTGGAATACTGCACTCTTTTTTGGCATCTTTCAACAAGTTCAAATGCTGTTCAACCGAATTTTCGCGGGTATAATTTCGAATATAGTCTTCCGCTTCGGGGTATAAATTCTGAGGATCCTTATGGATTAAATAACTGACTTCGTTATTAATCTGTTCCTCAAAAATGGACTTTAAAACGACAGCCCCTGCCCCGGCTTCTTCCAACCCTTTTATCTTTTCCACTGAATTTGTAAGGCCTGAACTGGCCACGATGATCGGGTTTTTCAAGTGCAAACCCATATAAGATGTTTCTAAATTTGCCATCGTTTAAAGTATTAGTTAGTTATTTTTTTTCAAAAACGTAATTGAGCTGGTGCTGGTTCAATGATAATTGCGTTCGCCAAAAATCAAACTTCCAACACGTATCATTGTGCTTCCTTCTTCCATTGCAATGTTGTAGTCTCCAGACATACCCATTGAGATTTCGCAAAATGAATCGTCTGTCGCAAAATAATCATTTTTCAGCTCTTCAAATATGTTTTTTAAATTCCTGAATTCCTTGCGAATCTGGTTTTCATCTTCAGTATATGTTGCCATCCCCATAACACCACAAACCTTAACATGGGTTAATTCGGCAAAATCATCACTTTCAAATATTTCTACTGCTTCTTCTTTATCGAGTCCAAACTTCGTTTCCTCTTCTGCAATATGAAATTGAAGCAGACAATTAATCGTCCTATTGTTTTTGATTCCCTCTTTATTAATTACTTTCAAAAGTTTCAAAGAATCAACACCATGCAGCAAACTAACAAAAGGCGCTATGTATTTCACTTTGTTCGTCTGGAGATGGCCGATAAAGTGCCATTCGATATCTTTTGGCAATTCATCCGCCTTTCTTGAAAGTTCCTGAACTTTATTTTCTCCAAAAATACGTTGTCCTGCCTGATATGCATCCAGGATATCCTCATTCGGTTTAGTTTTTGAAACAGCCACCATACGAACACCTGCTGCTAATTCTTGTTGTAGTTGATTAATATTTTCGGCTATATCCATATCATTTTATTGATTTACAAATCTACAAAAGCATGCGGAATACAAGGAGGATTTTTTAGGATTTTTGTCAGCTAAGAACAAGCTGCATGGAATGTTTGAACACCATTTTTTTATCTTTGCACACTTGATGAATAAAGCGACTGAGCATATCATACTAAAGATGAACGAATTTGGGAAAGCCAACAAGTCGTTTGTCTTCTTATTTGATTTCGATTTAGAAAAGCCTTTGCTATTGGATTGGAATGAAAGTAAAGAGCATCTTCTTTGGCAAACTCCACAATACAGCAACGTTGATGAAATCAAATCAATTAATAAGGAACTTAACTGGGAAGTGATGCCGGTTTCATTTGGCAGGTATAAGAAAGCTTTTGATCTTGTGCAAAATCATTTACACAATGGCGATAGTTACCTTTTAAATCTAACGATGCCAAGTAAGATAATCACGAATTACAGCCTTGAGGATATTTTTCATGCAAGTCACGCACCATACAAAATTTGGCTAAAAGATCAATTTGTATGCTTTTCACCTGAAACATTTGTTCGAATCGAAAATGGGGAGATTTCGTCCTACCCTATGAAAGGCACGATTGATGCTAACATTGACAATGCTGAGTTTGTATTAAAAAATGACAAAAAAGAACTTGCCGAGCATAACACCATCGTAGATTTGATACGAAATGATTTAAGCACTGTAGCTGAAAATGTGCAAGTACGGCGCTTTCGTTATATTGACCGGATAAAGTCAAACAGATCTGAGCTTTTACAAATGAGCTCTCAAATAATCGGGAAACTTCCTGACAATTATCTTGAGAACTTAGGGACAATCATTTCCAGAATGCTACCTGCCGGGTCAATTAGTGGAGCACCTAAAAAGAAAACGGTCGAGATTCTAAAAAAAGCGGAGCAATACGAGCGAGGCTACTACACCGGTATTTTTGGAGTTTTCGATGGCAAAAATCTGGATACCTGCGTTTTGATTCGTTATCTTGAACAGCAAAAAAATCAGTTGATCTTTAAAAGTGGTGGTGGTATTACTTTTATGAGTGATTGTGAAACGGAATATCAGGAATTAGTAAATAAAGTATATGTGCCTTTTGCTTGAAACAATAAAACTTGAAAATGGGGTATTGGCAAACCTGCAGTACCATGAATTCCGCTTTAATGATGCACGCAAGAGGTTATTCAATGCTTCACCAATATCATTAGCTCAAAACATTCATATTCCTCAGAAAGCTCTTTCCGGACTATTTCGATGCCGTATTACATACAGCGAAAAGATTGAGAACATCGAATTTATTCCTCATCAGCCCAGAAAAATTGAGAGTTTCAAAATTGTTTCTGACAATTCAATTGACTACTCCTTTAAATACGCTGACCGAAGTCACCTCCAGAAATTGTATGATCAGAGAGAAGATTGTGATGAGATAATCATTGTGAAAAACAATTTAGTCACCGATAGTTTTACCGGCAACCTGGTATTCTTTGATGGTGAGAAATGGCTTACACCAAAACAGCCACTTCTGAAGGGAACTCAACGACAATTTTTACTGGATAGTGGTAAGATATTTGAAGCATCCATTAACGAAAATCAATTAAAAAACTTCGAAAAAATAGGGATGATTAATGTTTTTTACACATTAAACAACATGCCTGTTGTAAAAAACACTGCAATCAACCACTAACAGTACACCCTCATTTTCAACCTAATGCACTCATTCACACAAAATCATTTGCTGCAAAAAAGCTTCTAATCTGATTTTTTTTCAAAGAATGCTTTTTAACCTATTCTTTTATTTATTCATTTTTGTATTTTTCCAAAAAAAATGAATGTTTGTGTATTGATAAAAAATGTCTGTTAAGGCATTCAATATTTGGAGGATATATAAAATGACAGTCAGTAAACCCAGAGTAATTAAGGATTACGAAAAGCTAGAAGAAGCGATCCAGGAACAGATAAAGCTTGTTTATCCAAATGGTTTTAGTCAAAACCTTATCACATTTACCAATAAAGACGGGCTACTGGTGAGTGCCCTCCCCTTTGAAACGGACGAAAAGTATTATCTGGTTCGAATGACTTCGCAGGAAGCGAAAGAAATCATCAGAGACGATGATGATTACGATGATGACGGAACATTAAAAGATGAAACGAAAGAAGAATATGAAGACAAATATTCTGAGCTGGATTATATTGCTGAGAATATTGGAGATGATGATTCTTCCTTTGACGATGATGATGACGATTAATAAGACAATAAAAAACCCAGTGAAATTCACTGGGTTTCTTTTTATCTAGAGGTTTTATTAATCCAATTTATGAATCACCAGGCCTGAACGCAATTTTGGTTCGAACCAGGTTGTCTTTGGAGGCATGATATTGCCTGAATCAGCAATGTTAATCAATTGTTGCATTGAAACTGGAAATAGCGCAAACGCAACTTCCATTTCACCAGAATCAACCCTTTTCTTCAATTCTCCCAATCCTCGGATTCCTCCGACAAAATCAATGCGTTTAGAAGTACGCAAATCCTGAATATCCAAAACAGGAGTCAAAATCTGATTCGAAAGAATTGTTACATCCAATACACCAATTGGGTCATTATCATCATAAGTTCCCTCCTTTGCTGTTAGCTTGTACCAATCTCCATTTAGATACATGCTAAATTCATGAAGTGCTGAAGGTTTATAAATTTCGGCTCCCATCTTCTCAACTTCAAAACCTTCTTTAAGCTTCTCAATAAAATCAGCTTCAGAAAGTCCGTTCAAATCTTTTACTACGCGGTTGTAGTCAATAATTTGAAGTTGATTATCTGGAAAATGAACCGCCATAAAGTAATTGTACGATTCGTTACCGGTATGATTTGGGTTTTGAGATTTTTTTTCGTTTCCAATAAGTGCAGCAGCAGCCGTTCTATGATGTCCATCTGCAACATATGTAGCTGGAACCTTCGTAGTAAATAACTCCTCGATTTTTTTATTTGTTTCAGCGTCACGTATTGACCAGAAATGATGACCAAAACCATCTTCAGCCACAAAATCATAATCAGCTTCCTGACTTTTCACAATGCTTTCAACAATCGCATCGATTTCAGGAACAGCTTTGTATGAGAAAAAAACCGGCTCAATATTCGCATTTAGGTAGCGAGTCAAAATCATACGGTCTTCTTCCTTATCCGGACGAGTTAACTCGTGCTTTTTAATGATGCCGTTATGATAATCATCGCAAGCAGCAGCTCCAACAATACCATATTGAGTTCTGCCGTTCATGGTCTGTGCATAAATATAATACCTGGCTTCTTCATCCTGAACAAGCCAACCTTCTTCCTGAAAACGTTTGAAGTTTTCTACAGATTTGTTGTATACTGTTTCTGAATGAATATCAGTTCCCTCAGGACAATCAATTTCAGCTTTGGTAATGTGCAACAAGGAATTTTCTTTTCCTTCTGCCATCTCAGCAGCTTCAATGGAATTCATCACATCGTAAGGCAGACAAGCCAGATCTTTGGCAATTTCTGTTGGAGGACGGAGTCCTTTAAATGGTCTTATTATGGCCATACTAAAACTTTTTCGTTTTGAAATTTGAAATGAGGCGGCAATTTACAACTGTTATTTCATATAGGCATAAACAAATTGTGAAAATCATGCTCCCAAAAAGTTTTCTTAAAACAACGCTACTTATTAACCTGGAAGGTATTGTCACCTTTCTCGATAAAATCTACAATTTGCTCGGCAGCAGCAACACCTGCATTTATATTTGCTTCAGCAGTTTGTGCTCCAATTTTCTTAGGTGTAAAATAGTATCTTCCTTCGAGTTTTTCTTTGAAAGTATCGGTGCAATCCGGAGCAATATCCGACAGATATTTCACATCAGTTCGTTGAGCCATAAACTCGCAAAGATCATCTTCATTAATGACCTCTTTACGGGCTGTGTTGACGATGATTGCATTTTCTTTCAAGTGACTTAGAATTTCCATACTCACTGAGCCAATATGCTCGCCGCGTGCGGGAACATGAATAGAAACCACGTCTGAAACTGCATAAAGTTCTTCCAGTGATTTTGCCACCTCAATACCTTGAGAAGCTGCCTGAGCTTTACTGTAGCGAGTGTAAACTTTTACTGTCATTCCTAAAGCTCTGGCAATACGATGTACATTACGGGCCACGTAGCCATAACCATGCAAACCGAGAACTCGTCCCCGAAGTTCTCCTCCAGCTTTACCACTAAAAAATTCACGGATTCCCAAAATAGCCAGCCCAATTGCCAGTTCAGCTACTGCATTGGAATTCTGACCAGGTGTATTCATTACACAAACACCTTTTTCTTTGGCGTAGGAAGTATCTACATTGTCATATCCAGCTCCTGCGCGAACAACAATTTTCAACCGTTTACCGGCATCTAGAACCTCCTGATCAATTTTATCACTTCGAATAATTAGGGCGGTAGCATCACTCACGGCTTGGAGCAATTCTGATTTTTCCTTGTAGCTTTCCAACAAACTTACTTCGTAGCCTGCGTTTTTGCAGACTTCACTCATTTGTGCAACCGCAATGTTCGCAAACGGTTTTTCGGTTGCAATTAAAACTTTTGTCATTTTATTCAATTTTAAGATTAAAAAATAAAATGTCATTGCAAGCCAAATCGAAGTAATCCACTGACTACTTTAGCCGTTCCTCATGCTTTCAAATGACTTCAAAAATGAAAGGTGGACAAACGTCCACCTTCTATTTAAAAAATTATTTTACGTGCATTTGTTCAAACTCCTTCATACAATCGACTAAAGCCTGAATACTTTCAATTGGCATAGCATTGTATATAGAAGCGCGGAATCCTCCTACTGAACGGTGTCCTTTAATTCCAGACATCCCTTTTGAAGTAGCAAATTCCATGAAATCCTTTTCTAATTCCTGATAACCGTCGTTCATGATAAAACATACATTCATCAACGAACGATCTTCTTTATCTAAAACAGTTCCTTTGAATAAAGGATTTCTATCAATCTCATCATATAAAACTGCTGCTTTCTCTTCGTTTATTTTTGCCATTGCAGCAACACCACCTTTTTCTTTAATCCACTTCAGTGTTTGCAATGCTGCAAAAACTGGTGTTACAGGAGGTGTGTTAAACATTGAACCACTATCAATGTGCGTTTGGTAGTTCAACATTGTAGGAATAGCGCGATCTACCTTTCCTAAAAGGTCATTTTTGATAATTACAAAAGCAACTCCTGCTGGAGCTAGGTTCTTTTGTGCGCCACCATAAATAATTCCATATTTACTCACATCAATTGAACGTGAAAAAATATCAGAAGACATATCGCAAACTACTGGAATATCCAAATCGAAATCTTTACGAATTTGAGTTCCGTATATCGTATTGTTTGATGTGAAATGGAAATAGTCAGCATCAGCAGGAATCTCGAATCCTTTTGGTATATAGTTGTAAACAGTATCTTTCGAAGAAGCAACCTCAACAACTTCACCAAAGAATTTTGCTTCTTTGATTGCTTTTGAAGACCAGGCACCTGTATTTAAATAAGCTGCTTTCTTATTCATAATATTATATGGCACCATGCAGAACTGCATTGAAGCACCTCCACCTAAAAACAAAACTGAATAATCTTCAGGAATATTCAGCAATTCACGGAACAAAGCTTGTGCTTCATCCATTACAGCAATAAATTCTTTTCCCCGGTGAGACACTTCCATTACAGAAAGTCCCGTGCCGGCAAAATCTTTAATAGCTTCAGCAGTTTTTTCAATCGTAAACTGTGGGAGTATTGATGGCCCTGCCGAAAAATTATGCTTCTTCATGTTATCATTTATTAAGGGTTAATACAATTCTGCTGTAAAATTGCAAATATATATGCAAATAAAGGGAATTTACTCATGTTGATATCTGAGAAAAATCAGTCTGTTAATTAATATTACAAGTTATAAAACATTAGTATACAACAGGCTATACTCTTGACAGAAATCATAAAAAAGTTGATTCTTTTTTCTGTTAATACCAGTTAGCTAACTGGAAGAAGTGAATCTTCCTTAAATATTGGTATAACTTTAGTTGAATCAGGCTGATGACAAAATTCAATACAATCATCCAGCCCTTTTTCAGCCAGCCTTCCCTTCTGAGCTGCTTTCAAAATATAGTTATATAAATCACTTTTTGCCAAACTCCATAAATCAAGCGATGCAGTTACCGCATCACAAATCGTTTCAAACTTCCCGGATTCAAGCAGCTTTTCAGCCAATGCCCCGGCAAAAACGGTATCTTCCAAGCTAAAACGATCTTTCCAAGAGGCACAAAAAATTAAAATGGGAGCATCCTGCTTCAACAACCAATCAGCTATAGCTGTAAGATTTAGAAAAGACCCAACAACAACTGCCTTTGAATGTGCCGCCATATGAATGCATCGGGTTCCATTGGTTGTAGAGTAAACAATCTCTTTTCCATAAACCTTATCTGAAGTAAAATTGAATGGCGAATTTCCAAAATCTGCAAAATCCAACACATAGCCATCTCTCTCTGATGCGACCGTGTATCCCTCCTGCTTTTTCACTCTTGCCTCTTCAACTGTTGAAACGGGAATAATACGTTTCACCCCATTGTGGAAAGCATTACATATTGCAGAGGTTGCCCGAAGGATATCAACCACGACCACAATATTTTCATCGTTTGCATGTTTCGGATAGATAGCCGGAGAAACACATACTTCCAACCGAAGTTTATTCTTGCTCATAATCGGAGTTCAGATTAATAGCCGCAAAGATAACAGATTTGAGTAGATTTTAAATTGGAGAAGACCGATTCAGAAAACAAAAAAAACCCGCCAGCATTCTGACGGGTTTGCGGTTAGAAAAATTGTAAGTTAACCCCCTTTATTGGTGACTTACAAAAGGTATTTTGACAATCTTTGCCTTCAAAAGTTTATTGCGGACTTTAATCCAAATATCAGTTCCAAATGCTGAATATTCTTTCGCTACATATCCCATGCCAATTCCTTTATTCAACATCGGAGATTGAGTTCCCGAAGTCACAACCCCAATCGAATTTCCTTCCTGATCAACAATTTCATAACCATGTCTTGGAATTCCCCGATCAATCATTTCAAAGCCTCGCAACCTGCGGGTTACACCTTCCAGTTTCTGAACCTGCAACAAATCTTTATCAATGAATGGATTCTCATCATTAAATTTGGTTATCCACCCCAAACCAGCTTCAATAGGAGAAGTTGTATCGTCGATATCATTTCCATACAAACAATACCCCATTTCCAAGCGCAAGGTGTCGCGAGCGCCTAACCCAATCGATTTAATTCCAAAATCCTTTCCTGCTTCAAAAATTGCCTGATAAATTTTTTCTGCATTTCCATTTCGCATGTAAAGCTCAAATCCACCGGCACCGGTATAGCCAGTAGCAGAAATGATCACATCTTCGACACCGGCAAATTTATCGGTAACAAACGTGTAATATGAAATTCCTTTTAAATCAACGGCTGTCAATTTCTGTAGAACTTCCGTTGCTTTTGGTCCTTGTATCGCAAGTTGGCTTATTTCATCAGAAGCATTTTCCAGCTCTGCTCCAACATCATTTTGAGAAACAACCCAATTCCAATCTTTTTCAATATTAGCAGCATTAACTACCAACAAATATTTTTCAGGTTCATAGTAATAAACCAATAAATCATCGACAATTCCACCTTTCCCATTTGGGAAACAAGAATACTGAGCCTGACCAATATTTAACTTATAAATATCATTGGTAGTAACTTTTTGCACCAATTCTGCGGCTTTTGGTCCCTTTACCCAAAATTCGCCCATATGAGAAACGTCAAACACACCAACTCCGGTTCTAACGGTCATGTGTTCGTCTTTTATACCACTGAATTCAACAGGCATCTCATAGCCCGCAAACTCAACCATTTTCCCACCAGCGTCTTTGTGTAACTGATTAAAAGGTGTCTTTTTCATATCTTAAATTTCAAAAAATCAAAAATAATGGTTCAAAGATCGAATTTTCATGAAATAAATCATCAACATTCTCCAAAATACTTATTTGTATTTTTTACAGTAACAAAATCATCCTAATTCTTATTCTTTTTTTTCTTAATATTGTATAATTCTAATACCCTATAATTATGTCCGAAGAAAAATATACCAGTCTTGAATACCTCAGCGAAATTGCAGGAGGTGAATCTGAGATTATAAAAGAATTTATTGTGATGTTTTTCGACCAACTTCCGGAATTTAGGGAAGGCCTTCGGGATCATCTCAATAATAAACGATGGAAAGAACTGGGAGAATTAGCTCATAAAGCCAAATCTTCAGTCTTGACATTCGGAATGAACGAGATGGGAGTTAAATTAAAAGAACTCCAGTTAAAAACTCAACAAAACGAAGACATTGAATCGTACGAGCAATATGTTGAGGAATTTGAGAAAGTAATGGATATTGCTGAAAAAGAACTTCAGGAAGAATTAGATAAAATTGGATAAAAAAAGGTGCTAAACGCACCTTTTTTACTTCATCACAAAAGCTAGTTCATCTTCATCCAAAATCACCCTGATCGTTTTATTAACATCAAGTCCACCTGCTAAAATGCGTTTTGACAACTCGTTCAAAACATATTTTTGCAATATCCTATTAATGGGTCTGGCACCATATTGCGGATCGTAACCAACAGTGGCCAACCAATTTAGGGCATCTGGCTCAATTTCAATTTTGAGATCCTGATTACTCATCCGCTTGCTAATCCGTTCAAATTGTATTTTAACAATATCCTTTACATTCTCTCGGGTCAACGGTGTGAACATGATCGTTTCATCAATACGATTTAAAAATTCAGGGCGAATTGTTTTCCGTAATAATTCAAAAATAGCAGAGCGGGTTTGTTCATAAATTTCAGCCTGGTTGTTTTCATTCATTCTCTCAAAACCTTCCTGAATAATCTGTGATCCCAGGTTTGAAGTCATGATGATAATAGTATTTTTGAAATTCACCACTCGTCCTTTATTATCGGTTAACCTTCCATCATCCAATACTTGTAACAATACATTAAATACATCCGGATGGGCTTTTTCTATCTCATCAAACAAGACTACCGAATAAGGCTTTCTTCGCACAGCCTCGCTCAATTGACCACCTTCATCATACCCGACATATCCTGGAGGCGAACCAATCAATCGCGTTACTGAAAATTTCTCCTGATATTCGGACATATCAATCCGGGTAATCATATTCTCATCATTGAACAAGTATTCGGCCAAAGCTTTTGCCAACTCAGTTTTACCAACCCCGGTTGTTCCCAAAAATATGAATGAACCAATTGGCCGCTTTTCATCCTGCAAGCCTGCCCTGCTCCGACGTACTGCGTCGGAAACTGCTCGTATTGCTTCAGCCTGACCAACAACACGCTTGTGCAATTCCTCTTCCAAATGAAGTAATTTCTCACGCTCGCTTTGCAGCATCCTTGCAACCGGAATTCCTGTCCAACGGGCAACAACTTCTGCAATATCTTCAGCATCCACTTCTTCTTTGATCAATGAATCTCCTTGTATCTTTTTCAGCTCTTCCTGCAGGCGAACAATTTCTTCTTCGGCTTCTTTAATTTTTCCATATCGAATTTCTGCGACTTTCCCATAGTCACCTGAACGCTCTGCCTGATCGGCTTCAAACTTATAGTTTTCAATGTCCGTTTTATTTTGCTGAATTCCATCAATAACCGATTTTTCCAACTCCCATTGAGCCCGATAGCGAGATTGTTCCTCTTTCAAATCAGCAATTTCCTTACTTAAAGACTTCAACTTGGATTCGTCTTTTTCTCGTTTTATGGCTTCCCTCTCAATCTCAAGCTGCTTGATTTTTCGTTCGATTTCATCCAGTTCCTCTGGAACCGAGTCCATTTCGAGACGCAACTTAGCTGCAGCCTCATCCATTAAATCAATTGCCTTGTCCGGCAAAAACCTATCGGAAATATATCGTTGAGATAATTCAACCGATGCGATTAAGGCATTATCTTTAATTCGAACTTTATGATGATTCTCATACCGTTCCTTCAATCCTCTCAATATTGAAATTGCACTTAACGTATCAGGCTCATTAACCATTACAATCTGGAATCTGCGCTCAAGAGCTTTGTCCTTTTCAAAATATTTTTGATACTCGTTTAAAGTTGTTGCACCAATCGCACGAAGTTCACCACGAGCCAATGCAGGTTTCAGAATATTTGCAGCATCCATTGCTCCCTCTCCCTTTCCTGCGCCAATTAATGTGTGAATTTCATCGATGAATAGTATAATTTCTCCATCGGCCTTGATTACTTCATTAACAACTGCTTTTAATCGCTCCTCAAACTCCCCCTTGTATTTTGCACCAGCTACCAACGCACCCATATCCAACGAAAAAAGCTGCTTACTTTTCAGGTTTTCAGGGACGTCACCACGAACAATTCGATGGGCTAAACCTTCAGCAATTGCTGTCTTCCCAGTTCCAGGCTCTCCAATCAGCACTGGATTATTTTTTGTTCTTCTCGATAGTATTTGAAGTATTCTGCGAATTTCATCATCACGCCCAATAACAGGATCCAGTTTCCCACTTTGAGCACGTTCATTTAAATTGATTGCAAATCGGTTTAATGAATTGAATTGGTCTTCAGCAGTCTGACTTTCTACTTTAGCACCTTTTCGCAACTCTTTAATTGCTGCTTCCAATTCCTTTTTATTGACGCCATTATCCTTCAATAAAGTTGAAATTGTATCTCCGGTTTCCAACAAAGCCAATAATATATGCTCAACCGATACAAATTGATCTCCCATTTTACGTGAAATATCAATTGATTTTTGTAAAGCTTTATTGGTATTGGAGGAAAGATATTGTTCCCCTCCGGAGACTTTTGGATATGATTCAATAATCTTATCTACAGCTTGCTTAAAAATAGGAAGATTTACTCCAATCTTTTTAAGCAAAAATCCAGTTACATTCTCAGCAATATGCAATAATCCTTGAAAAACGTGACCATTTTCAACAGCCTGTTGCTGATTACCTTGTGCAATATCAAAAGCATGCTGTAATGCTTCTTGTGATTTAATTGTAAAATTGTTAAAGTTCATGATTTTCTCCTTTCTTTATAGCAACTGCCATTCATCAAAAATCTATCCATTCATGCAAAAAAGAAAGTTACAGACAATCTGTCTCTAACCTATTGATTACTGTGAAATTTTAGCTGAAATACCGAAGTTGGAAAGGAAAAATTGACAGGAAATTTTTGACATGAAAAAAGGATGGAACCTCCATCCTTCTCTCAAACTTAACCAAACCTATCTCTATGAAAAAATTCTGTCTCTTATCCGATTATTATAATGTCAAAATTACGCCAAATAAGAGTTAACAACCCCAAAGCAACGTTAATAAATGTTAAGAAATTTAACAGATTTAACAGCCCCTATTTAAAAAAGCTAAATTGTTGTATTCTCAACTATTTTAATATATTTGCAATCGCTCACCAAAAATCAGCTGCCGTTTTTTAGGTTTTGACCTTATGCTCTAAATAACAGCTAATTGAAATTATTTCATTTGTCGAAAAATACAATTACATTAGCATGACAAATTTAAATGAACATTAATATTTAATAACCAATAAAAAAACACTTATGGCAAAGTACGTTTATACGTTTGGCAATGGTAAGGCTGACGGTAAGGCCGATATGAAAAACCTTCTTGGAGGAAAAGGAGCTAACCTGGCAGAAATGAACTTGATTGGTGTACCAGTCCCCCCAGGGTTCACAATTACCACCGAAGTATGTACAATCTATAATCAACAAGGTCATGATGCAGCGGTAAATGCCATCAAGAAAGAAGTTGAGGCAGCGGTCGCTCAAATAGAAGAATTAACAGGTACTTCTTTTGGTAGCAAGGATAATCCTTGTCTGGTTTCTGTTCGTTCAGGAGCTCGCGTTTCAATGCCTGGTATGATGGACACGGTATTGAATTTGGGACTTAATGACCTGGCAGTTCAAGGGATCGGAAAAAAATCAGGAAATGAATGGTTCGCATGGGATTCTTATCGTCGTTTTGTGCAAATGTATGGCGATGTTGTTTTAGGTATGAAACCTGAAAGCAAAGAAGATATCGATCCGTTCGAAGCCATTATGGAAGACCTAAAAGAAGAAAAAGGTATTGAGTTAGATACTGATTTCTCCATTTCTGACTTGAAACTGCTAGTAATTCGTTTTAAGGAAGCAGTGCTTAAAGTTACTGGAAAGAGCTTTCCCGATGATCCTTGGGAACAATTATGGGGTGCTGTTTCTGCTGTGTTTGATAGCTGGATGACCAGTAGAGCTATTTACTATAGAAAAATAAATGGTATTCCGGAAGAATGGGGAACTGCTGTCAACGTACAAGCAATGGTTTTTGGAAATATGGGTAATTCATCTGCGACAGGTGTTGCATTTACTCGTGATGCCGGTACTGGTGAAGATATTTTCAATGGAGAATACTTGATTAATGCTCAAGGAGAAGATGTAGTTGCAGGAACTCGCACACCACAACAAATTTCATTGGAAGGAAGTAAACGTTGGGCAGAATTAGCCAGTGTTTCTGAGGAGGAGCGTAAAAATAATTATCCTTCGCTAGAAGAAACGATGCCCGCTTTATATAAAGAATTAATGGAAGTTCAGGAAAAACTGGAAAACCATTACAAAGATATGCAGGATCTTGAATTCACAATTCAGGATGGAAAACTATGGTTGTTGCAAACGAGAAATGGTAAGCGTACCGGTGCAGCAATGGTAAAGATTGCTGTTGATATGCTTGAACAAGGTATGATCGATGAAAAAACTGCTCTCATGCGCATTGAAGCAAATAAATTGGATGAATTGCTTCACCCTGTATTTGATACTGAAGCTTTGAAAAGCACGCATGTTTTAGCAAAAGGATTACCTGCATCCCCAGGTGCAGCAACCGGACAAATTGTTTTCTTTGCAGATGAAGCATCAACATATGAAAACTCAATACTTGTTCGTATCGAAACTTCTCCGGAAGACTTGGAAGGTATGAACATTGCCCGTGGTATTTTAACAGCTCGTGGTGGAATGACATCTCACGCTGCTGTTGTTGCTCGTGGTATGGGTAAATGTTGCGTTTCCGGTGCAGGAAGTGTTAAGATTGACTACAAAACCCGCGTAATGACCATCGGCGATCAGAAATTCAAGGAAGGTGACTGGATTTCATTGAATGGTTCTACTGGTGAAGTTTACGAAGGTAAAGTTCAAACAATGAATCCAGACCTAGGTGGTGACTTTGGTAAAGTAATGGATTGGGCATCTAATTTTACCCGCATGTCCGTTCGCACAAATGCTGATACTCCAAATGATGCCCAAGTTGCTCGCAACTTTGGAGCTCAAGGTATTGGTCTTTGCCGCACTGAACACATGTTCTTTGAAGGTGAACGTATTAAAGCAATGCGCGAAATGATCCTTTCATCAACTATTGAAGGGCGTGAAAAAGCATTGGCTAAATTACTTCCATACCAACGTGAAGATTTCGAAGGTATTTTTGAAGCAATGGCAGGATACGGAGTTACTGTTCGATTGCTTGATCCACCATTGCACGAATTTGTTCCTCACCAACAAGCAACTCAAAAAGAGTTAGCAAAAGAAATGGGAATTTCTCTCGAAGCTGTAAAATCTAAGATTTCTGATCTCGAGGAATTTAACCCAATGTTGGGACATCGTGGATGTCGCTTGGGAATCACATATCCTGAAATTACTGCGATGCAGGCAAGAGCAATAATTGAAGCGGCTCTTAATTTGAAAGCAAAAGGAATTGATGCCCGTCCTGAAATAATGGTACCACTTGTGGGAACAGTTGCTGAGCTGAAAAATCAGGCAGATGTTATCCGCGGAACTATTGAAAAAGTATTTGAAGAAAGAGGTGACAAGATCGATTACTTATTGGGAACAATGATCGAAATTCCTCGTGCTGCGTTAACTGCAGATCATGTAGCAGCAGAAGCTGATTTCTTCTCATTTGGAACAAATGACTTGACACAGATGACCCTCGGTTATTCCAGGGACGATGCCGGTAAATTCTTACCAGACTATCTGGACAGAGGAATTCTTAAGCAAGATCCATTCCAGGTACTTGATCAAACAGGTGTTGGACAGTTAGTTCAAATGGGTGTTGAAAAAGGACGCTCAGTGAAACCTAAACTTAAAGTTGGTATTTGTGGTGAGCATGGTGGCGAACCAAGTTCAGTTGAATTCTGCGATGGAGTTGGACTTGATTATGTAAGTTGTTCTCCATATCGTGTGCCAATTGCACGTGTTGCAGCAGCACAAGCAAATATCAAACACAGTTAATAAATTAAAAGAAGGCGGTTTTCCGCTTCCTGGTAAATATTGGCCCGTCTGAACTTACTTTTTAGGACAAGACAAAAATAGATTATAAGTTAACGGGTGGTAATCAAGTTGATTACCACCCGTTCTTTCATTTATGCATGTATCTGGGAAAGTGTAATTACTACAAATAACCAATAAAATTCAATAATTTCCGCTCGCAACTAGATCTTCTGTTTACGCATCATCATATGCATCAATCCTCCACCATTTGTTACATTGGTGAAACCTAACTGCTGCAAATAACGCTGAGCATAGGCAGAACGTGCGCCTGACGCACAGTACAAGGTAATATCACGGTCTTTGCTTCCCAATTCATCAATCCTATCTCCAAAATCATCTAATGGAATATTGATTGCGTCTGGATAAGCTCCCCCATAGAACTCTCCTTCTGTACGAACATCAACTATAATTGGCTCATTTGATTTCGTTTTGTTGGGTGCAGCTTTTTGATTTTGGCTGGCCATCATGCTTGTCAAACCACCGCCATTCTTCACATTTACATATCCCACCTGCATTAGTGTTCGTTGTGCATATGCAGAACGCGCTCCTGTTGCACAATAAACCACAATATCTCTTGAAGCATTGTCCCCAAGTTCTTCAAAACGGTACATTAATTCATCCAAAGGAATATTGACTGCATCCGGATAAGCTCCTGCCGCAAACTCTTCTGCAGTTCTAACATCCACTACAATTGGTGAATTAAAATCTTGTTTCTCTTCCTGCGTTTTTTCTTCTTCCGGCACAGCTTCTTCATGAATAGATTTTGATTCAACAGGCAACAGTTCAAGAGCTATATTCTTAAAACCGAGTGCTCTCAAATGTCTTTGAAGTGATGTGTGACCTCCTGAGATATTGGTTATATCGTTAAATCCTGCTCCTAACAAAGTGCGCAATGTCTGGTGTCCTTTTTTACCGTTCTCATCATATACAATAATCATTCTGCCAGCTGGTATCTCCTGCAGATTCTGTGTTAATAATTCCAGCGGAATATGCAGGGCTCCTTTAACGTGTGATTTTTCAAATGCAAATACATCACGAACATCAATGAATATTGGATTTTTCGCTGCAATGTAATCATCCAATTCGGAAGCTGTTACCGAAGGACTATAGCCACTAATTCTGTTTTCTGCGGTATAGGCAGCCATGTTGATAGCATCATTCGCAGTTCCGATTGGAGGCGAATAAGCAAAATCAATATCGGCCAGATCACTAACCGTCAATTTTGAAGCAGCTGCAGTAGCAATTACATCCAGGCGCTTATCTGCACCTTTGTACCCGGCAGTCTGTCCTCCCAATACAACACCGGTTTCCCGATCGTAAACCAACATTGCAGAAACCGTTTCTGCTCCTGGATAATATGAAGTGTGATGTTCTTTATGAACGACAATTGCGTCTGCATCAATTCCGTTTGCACGAGCCTGTTTTAATGACAGCCCTGTCGTTCCGGCCACCGCTTCAAAAACCCGAACCACTGAAGTTCCGATGGAACCTTTGTACCCATGATTTCCCCCAAGTGCATTCTCAGCAGCGATTCGCCCCTGCCGATTAGCCGGTCCAGCCAATGGAATGCGAACTTTCTTTCCACTCACGCGATGTTCAATTTCAACCATATCACCTGCAGCAAAAATATCAGGGTCAGAAGTCTGCAATTGCTCGTTCACCAGCAATCCACCAGCTTCTCCAAGTTCCAAACCAGCATCTTTAGCTAATAGCAGAGTTGGACGAACTCCGATTGATAGTAACACCATGTCTGCATCCAGCTTTTTACCATTGTCTAGTTTTACCGTATCAGAACCAATTTCGGTAACACCTGCTCCAGTGTAAATTCCCACTCCAAATGATAAAAGTTCATTTTCGATGAAACCAGCAGTTTCAGCTTCCATAATTGCCATTACATGAGGCATCATTTCAACAACAGAAACCTTCAATCCTCTTTTTACTAGTGCTTCAACCATTTCAAGACCGATAAATCCGCCTCCAACAACGACTGCCGTTTTCGGATTATTCTTTTCCAGATGGTCTGAAATCTTATCCATATCGTCCAAAGTCCACAAAGAGAAAACATGATTACTTTCTGCGCCCGGAAGATTTGGCTGGATTGGCTTTCCTCCCTGCGCCAGTATAAGTTTTGTATACTCAAATGCTTCCTCTTTCCCTGTAAGGGCATGCGAGGTTCTTACCAATTTCCCGGCCCGATCAATAGCAGTTACAACGGTATTGGTATGAACTTCAACGTTGTATTGTTCTTTAAAACTTTCAGGACTTTGCAAAATCAATTTCGAACGACTTTTAATATCTCCGCCAATGTAGTAAGGTAAACCACAATTAGCGAAAGAAATATCAGGTCCGGCTTCGAGCATAATAATCTCAGCTTCTGGTGAGAGGCGACGGACTTTAGCAGCTGCAGTTGCTCCTGCTGCTACTCCGCCTATAATTACAATTTTCTCCATGTTCATAATATTCAATTTATATTTTTTATTTTTTTTGTCCTGACTCCCCTGCGGGAATCAAGTAAATTTTTAATTGGGCATTGGGGTGGGAAATATACTTATTGAGCTTTTGCAAGTTCTTTTAAAAGAAAATCTTTTGATTTAATTCCTACAAAACGATTCACTTCCTTTCCATTTTTAAAAAGTACAAGAGTTGGAATATTTCTGACATTCAACTGGGTTGCAATGCCCTGAAATTGCTCTATATTGATTTTTGCAACTCTGGAATTCCCTTGGAGTTCATCCGCTACTTCATTCAGAACGGGCGCCATCATACGACAGGGCACACACCAACTTGCCCAAAAATCAACCAAGACAAGTTTATTTTTTGTTTGGTGTTTAAAGTTTTGGTCGGTCAGCGTTAAAATATTTTGGTGATCAGCAACCAATGGTGTGTTTTTCATTTTAGCTTTTGCAATTCTGGCCAATATGAAAATTCCAAGTATAATAAATGCGAGGATGGATAAAATAATTTGTATCATAGGTGTCAATATCTTTTAAGCGTTTTCCTTTATTCTAAAATTCAATTCAATATTTTCGATTAATTGATCTTTCGCTTGGACGCCAGAATTTATACCAACCATACGTCCCTCTTTGTAATACACGATCACCGGAAGTCCTTTAAGACCATGCTCTGCAGATAACCTGCAGATTGGTTCCGACTCCGGATTATCATATTCCATATCGAAAAATTTAACCTCCGGAAAGTAATCTTCCAACTCTTGGATAATTCGGTACATCGGGATACTCATCATCCCCATTCGTCCGCAAATAATTACCAATTTCTTGTTCTCGGAAATCACTTTCGTCAATTGTTGGGTCGATTCAATATGTTTCAGATTCGTGTACAACATTTATTAAAGATTCATGCAACAAAGATATTTCCAGCATTTCACCCTAGCAACGAAAAGACATACTCAGATTTCAACTATCGAATTGAAATAGAACAAGTTTTTTATTGATTTATTCCTAACTTCGCAGCTCACACAACAAATTCAGATACATGAAAACGATAATAGAAACAGACGAAGAATTTGTATGCGACATTGATTCACCTTGTTTTCAACTGCTTGCAGCAGAAGAAATCGAATTGGTTAAGGGAAGCAAAACGCAGGTACTTTTTCGCAAAGGAGACAACCTGACCAAACAGGGGGCCTTTGCATCGTATGTTTTATTTATCGTTAATGGGTATGCACGCCAATACGTAGAAGGAGATCAGGGGAAAAGCTATAATCTTCAAATTGTAAAACCAGGTGATTTTGTAGGTCTGTCGGCAGTATTTTCAAAAAACACCTTTGATTATTCAGTAACTGCCATGACTGATTGCTTAGCGTTTTTAGTTGAGAAAGATGCAATCGCCCAACTGGTTCAGCAAAATGGAATGTTCGGGTTTGGTATTATCAAAAGATATTACGATCAAAATTCCACCTTATTTGATACCTTACGTAGTGTTTTATATCGGCAAATGAATGGCCGCCTGGCAGAAACGTTGTTATATATTAATTCTTTCAAATCCGAATTACCTGACGTATTTCAACTGCTACTCCGCAAAGAAATAGCTGATTTTGCAGGAATCTCGACAGAAAGTGCAGTGAAACTCTTAAAAGCATTTGAAAAGGATGGACTCATAGAATTAAAAGATAAGGACATCAATATTCTAAATAGTAAAAGCCTACAAGAAATAAGTATCCACGGATGATCATTAACCTCATTGATTTCCTCTTTCCCTCAAATTCCATAGATAAAGTTACTTCAATAGAAAGTATAAAAAATAGTCCTTATCAGAGCTTATAACCATTGTAAGAACTAATAGCTATCAATTCTTAATTATTTTGACTATTTTAAGAGAACTATACTAACCGTATTGAACTGCTAAACTTATTAACTAAATTCCAGCAAAATGAAGCAACTAATATTCAAGATTTTTGCAATTACCACAATTCTCTTAATCTCATTAAATAGCTATTCTCAAAAATCCAACAGCCCAGTTGATTATGTAAATCCACAAATAGATACAAAAAAACCCAGATGGTTATATTTTTCATCGGCCTCACGACCATTTGGAATGGTTAACCTTAGCCCCGACACATGGGTGAATGGAACGTGGAATTCAGGTTATTTGTATGATTCACTATATGTAAGATGTTTCTCTCATATTCATGCATGGCAACTTTCAGGAATACCTGTAATGCCCACAACCGGTGAATTTAAAGGTCACCTGGGAATGGAAGCATACAAGTCTACATTTAGTCATGAAGATGAAATCGTCAGTCCCGGATACCACAGTGTTTATTTAAAGGATTACAACATACGTGCTGAACTAACATCAACCACCAGAGTCGGGTTCCACAAATACACCTACCCAAAATCTGTAGAAAAGTATGTGATTCTTGATGTTGGAGCCTTTCTTGCTC
Organism: Sunxiuqinia sp. A32; assembly: GCF_052690465.1. Lineage (NCBI taxonomy): Bacteria > Pseudomonadati > Bacteroidota > Bacteroidia > Marinilabiliales > Prolixibacteraceae > Sunxiuqinia > Sunxiuqinia sp. A32. The sequence goes on along the minus strand of NZ_JBQYLI010000030.1, from coordinate 9,969 downwards.
ATTCAGGAATGGAATCTGCCGATGTTGAACAAGTCAACGACTATGAAATTGCCGGTTACAGTATCATGTCCCCCACTCCACGAAGACCAAAACCAACCTACGTATATTTCGTTGCGCAATTCAACAATCCAATCTCCTCTTTTGGAGGTTGGGAAAATGGCAAACTGAAAGATGGCGAAATTAAGGGAATTAAAGGAAATCAGATTGGCGCCTATGTCCATTTTGATAAATCTTCGAATGATACCCTGCTAATGAAAGTTGCATTATCCTATACAAGTACTGAACAGGCTCGACTTAATTTGACAGAAGAACTTAATCATTGGAACTTTGATCAAGTGGCAGATGACTCTCGAAATGAATGGAACAATTACCTTGGAAGAATTAAAGTTGAAGGTGGAACTGAAAAGCAAAAAATTAAGTTTTATACAGACCTGTTTCATGCATTATTAGGTCGCAGAATAGTTAGTGATGTTGATGGTAAGTATTGTGATATGACTGGTGATAATCCAATAGTCCGTCAAGTTGAGCTGAATGCCAATGGAATTCCGATTCACAACCAATACAATTTTGATGCTTGGTGGGGAAGTCATTGGACTTTGAATATATTGTGGTCGATGGCATACCCGGAAATTATGAATGAATTCTGCAATAGCATGATTGAAATGTATCGATACGGTGGATTAATTCCACGGGGACCATCTGGCGGAAATTATACATATGTGATGATTGGTGATCCAGCCTCTTCATTTTTTGCAACTGCCTATAATAAAGGCATTCGTAATTATGATGTTGAAAAGGCCTACGAAGGATTATATAAAAATGCATTTCTTGGGGGAATAAGAGATCGTGCAGGTTATGAACATCGCGATCATCCAGAAGGTGGTGGAATGAAATATTACCTCGAAAATGACTATGTTCCTGAGGGAATAAAAGGGCCTGGGGGACATAAAGACGGAGCCGCAATGACGCTTGAATACTCCTACCAGGATTGGTGCTTGGGACAACTTGCTAAAGCATTGGGAAAAGAAACGGATTACGAGCTGTTTAATAAACGATCTAAGAATTATAAAAATCTTTGGAATCCAGAGACGCAATTTATCCATCCTAAGAATATTGATGGTACATGGATATCCAATTTTGAGCCTATTGGAAAAGGATTCAATACTATTGGTTTTGTGGAAAGTAATTCTGCAATTTATACCAATTTCGTACCACATGACCTGAACGGACTAATTGAATTATTTGGTGGAGAGAAACGATATACCCAATATGTTGATAGCTGTTTCATAAAAGCAAAAGGAAACCGTTTTATAACTGATCATGGTAAACACGCCGAAAGCTGGATTGACTATGAAAATCAACCTTCGTGTCAAATGGCTCATTTATTTAATCATTCAGGAGCTCCGTGGCTTTCCCAAAAATGGGTTCGTGAGGTAAAAGAAATAACATTTGGCGATATTACTCCGTACGGAGGTTACAATGGAGATGAAGATCAGGGACAAATGGGAGCACTTGGAGCACTAATGGCTATTGGTTTATTTCAAATGGATGGTGGAGCGTCAGTTAATTCATCTTATGAAATTACGAGTCCTATTTTTGATCGAATTGAAATAAAACTGAATCCAGCATATTACTCCGGCGAGAAGTTTGTAATTTCTACAAAAAACAACTCTCCTGAAAATATGTATATCCAACATGCAAGCCTTAACGGGAAAAAATGGAATAAATTCAGCTTCTCACATGAAACTTTCACCAAAGGTGGAGAACTTATTTTAATACTGGGAGATCAACCGAATAAGAAATGGGGTAAAGAATAAGGCTCTGTTGATTTGAATAATAAAGAGAGTTAGTTTACGATGTTCATTTCATCCAGCAGGTAACCTGCATCCGCAAACTTGTCAATTATAAAAAGGACATAGCGAATGTCCAACATGATATTCCGGCACTGATCGGGATCGAACATGATATCGCTCATCGTTCCTTCCCAGCAACGATCAAAATTAAGTCCAATTAATTCACCGTTGGCATTAATCGCAGGGCTTCCTGAATTACCGCCTGTTGTATGAACAGAAGCTGTAAATGCAAGAGGCATATAATTATCAGTTGCGTACTCTCCAAAGTTTTTAGTCTCGTACAAATCACGCAACTTTTGAGGAACATCATAATCATATATATCCGGATCATCTTTTTCCATTACCCCTTTCAAGGTTGTATAATATAGGTACGACACCGCATCCCCGGGTTGATAGCCTTCCACTTTTCCATAGGCTATTCTAAAGGTAAAATTCGCATCAGGGTATAACCTCTCCTTGCCCTCAAGCATTGATAGAATACCCATCATATATATTTTTTGCTGTTTCTCTATTTCCTTGTTAATGCTGGTGTAAACCAATTCTACATTACGCAAATAATGAGCCCGAAGGTCACTATAAAGCACATAAACAGGATCTTTATGAATCTTTTTTATATTTCTAAGATTGAGATCATCGACCATTGCTGTTAATTTTACCTGATCTGACAACACCGACTTTTGATACACTTTTTTAAGCAATTTCTCATCATCATACTTCTGCATCATCTCAATAAAACTCTCAGGCAAAAATGATCGTGCTAAGTCCTTTTTTAATAATCTCAGAAGTTCAACGAATACTTCTTCATCGGTCTCCCGATTGTAATCTTTAAAAAAGTCATCCAAATTATCTCTTAAATTTTTTCTGTAAAGATCCCTTCGAAATTCACTCGCCCTATCCCAACCTCGTGTACTTCGGGGGAAATTTGACGAAAAATCCAAAATATCAATTCCTCCAAACACAATTTCCTTGTAGTAATTATATGCTCTTTCAAATGCATACAAATCCATGTGTAATTTTTCTAATTGTGGCAGAACATCTCCGTACAACTCTTGCAAAGAATCACTGGAGGAATACCATTGTTTAAATTTTTCTTCAAATTGTTGTTTCACAGCGATCGCATCAAGCCGTCTCAGCCCTTTTACCTCACCTTGCCAACGTTTCCACGAATTACTGGTGCGCGCATATTTTGAAGCGTATTGAATTCGAACAGCAGGATCATTCTCCATGTGATCTGCAAGTATTTCTAATTTTTTGGTGCGAATTCTCACTTTATCCGGATCACTCTGATTCATAATCAAATCCACAGCAAAAGATGATAAATATTCCTGAGTAGATCCTGGATAGCCTAACACCATCACAAAATCATTCGGCTTAATACCGTTCGTGGAAAGTGTAAAATGTTTTTTTGGATGATAAGGAACATTATCAGGAGAATATTCCGCCGGTTCATTATTTTCACCAGCATACACCCGAAAAACAGAAAAATCACCAGTATGTCGTGGCCACATCCAATTGTCGGTATCACCTCCAAATTTCCCTATCGACGATGGAGGAGCTCCCACCAAACGAACATCTTTGTATACTTTGTACAGGTATAGGAAGTATTGATTCCCATAATACAGAGGTTTGACAACTGCTTCAAAGCGACCGCTATCTGAAGCAATCCGCTGTATTGCATAAATATTTTGCTCAATTTTATCCTCTAACTCAATCCCTTTCAAGTCCATTGTTCCCACCAAAACAGAATCTGTAACATCTTCCATTCTTTCCAAAAATTTCGCTGTTAAATCTGGATTCGACAATTCTTCATCTTTTGATTTTGCCCAAAAACCATTGGTCAAATAATCGTGCTCTACAGAACTGTGCGATTGAATAGAAGAAAATCCGCAATGATGATTGGTAAGCAATAAACCTTCATCCGAAATCATTTCACCAGTACATCCTTTACCAAAAATGACAACAGCATCTTTCATACTATTTTCATTGATACTATAGATATCGTCTGCAGAAAGTTTAAAACCCATCTGATGCATTTCCTCTATGGTATATTTATCAAGCAGGGTGGGTACCCACATGCCCTCTTTGGCTTGAGCGCTCAAAAAGAGTATAGCACATAGGATTGATAAAAGAGTATGTTTCATATATGAGGGATGTAGCAATTGCTTTAATTCATTCAAACATTTTTTCAATAAAAAAGTTAGGATAAGAAATCCATTTCAACAAAATACAACTGGCTCGCCTATCAATAAATATCTTCAGATCGATGATAACCTTCAGCAATAACGGTAGATGAAATGGTATTTTCATTTACAAGCATTGGCTCCAACTGAAAGGTAGGAACTAAACGTTTCCCATTACTAACGGTTGTGTAATCCTTTTTGATTTCTTTGCCTTTGCCCAAATCAATTGCCAATTCCGCGGCTTTATACCCCATTTGCTTAACTGGCTTATAAATTGATGCAGCTTGATTGCCCTTTACAATTTGCTGTACAATATGCAATTCAGCATCTTGGCTGATAACTTTCACTTTTCCTAGCAAGTTAGCTTCTTCTAACGCTTCGTTTACACCCACAACCAATTCGTCAGACCCACAAATAATAACATCAACGCTGTCTTTCAATGACAGTATTTCTTTCGTGTGAGCATAACCTTGCTCTTTCTTCCAACTATCTGTGAACTCACTGTAAATCATCCGAATGTCACCTGATTCAACTTTGCTTTGCAAAACGTTCATCTGGCCTAAGAAAAGTAACATGGAATTATTATCCTTTTTATCACCTAAAATTAAAGCGTAATTTCCTTGAGGCACCAGAGTGGTCATATACTCCGCTTGCATTTCACCGACTCGAGTTCCATCAACCGCCACATAATAATCAAGCAGACAATCCTTAATTAGTCGGTCATATGCAATTACTTTGACCTCCTTTTCATTTGCGGTATTAACGATCTTAGCCGATTCATTTTGATCTACGGAAGCAACTATTAACACGTCAACGTCTTCCTGTAGCAATTCTAGAGCTTGTTGATTCTGCACTTGCTGATCATTATTAGCAACTTTCAATATCAATTCACCACCTAACTCTTCAACGCGCTCAGTAATAAAATTTTTATCTTTCACCCAACGTTCAGATTTAAGATCGTGCATTAATAAACCAACTTTTACGGGTCCACTATCACAGGCATAAAAAGATAAAAAAACAATAATCACAAGAGTGATTTTATTTCTACAAAGGTATTTCATCTGAAATAAGTTTTTAGTGGTGAAATAATAAAACCGTGCTATCGAAAACAAGTAATATCAACTGTTTGGCAACAGTTTAACAAACTATTTAAAACTTCTTGAGATATTGATAAAGTTTGTGAATTGGAAGCCCCATCACGTTGTAAAAAGAACCGTCAATTTTTTCGATGCCTACATAACCGATCCATTCCTGAATACCATAAGCACCAGCCTTATCAAACGGCTTATGAGAATCAACGTAAAACTGAATTTCATCATCACTTAGTTTATCAAACCAGACCTCGGTAACTGCGTGAAAACAATATTTTTTACTGGTCGATTGCACACACATACCAGTAATCACCTGATGCTGACTTCCAGACAACTCATTTAAGATTCTGATCGCATCCTCTTTATTCTCAGGTTTCCCGATAACTTTGTCATCTTTCCAGACAATAGTATCAGCGGTTATCAGAATTTCATTCTCCTGTAGCTTTTCTTTAATGGCATTTGCTTTTAGCTCAGCCAAAAATTCAGGAATAGCAGTCATCCCCAGCTCTTCAGGATAAGATTCTTCCACACCGGCATCAACTACTTTGAATTCGAGTCCAAGGTCACTTAATAACTTTTGTCTTCTGGGAGACATTGAAGCTAAGACCAATTGATATTTTTCCAGGTTCTTTAGTACCATTAGATTGATTTCCAATAAAATGAATATTCATTATGCCAGTTTTCCTGGGCTCTCATTACTTGTTCAATTATATCGCGCACACAACCTTCTCCGCCTTTTTTATCTGAAATATAGGAAGAAATTTCTTTAATTTCACTAACTGCATCAATAGGACAAACAGCAACACCAACCATTTTCATCACAGGAAAATCGACTAAATCATCGCCCATAAACAAAATCTCTTCAGCTTTCACTCCAGTTTTATCCATGAAATCATTCAAGCATTTTACTTTATCACGAACTCCCATGTAGATATGGGGAACCCCGATTTTTTCATAACGCAAACGAATACGATCAATTGCTCCTCCAGTTATAATGCCAATATGAAAATTCATATTCAACGCATTTCTAATTGCATAACCGTCTTTCACATTAGCCGTCCGAATTGGATCACCATCAGCATTTAAAGGTGAAGTATCAGAAGATAGAACTCCATCTACATCAAATACCATTGCTTTAATTTTCTCCAAATGTTCTTTAAAAAAAGCCATGCTCTTACTTGTTATGAGTTTTGTGTATACTTTCTGTCACAAAGCTATAGATTTTCTTGACTTCGGGATAGCTCTCCAACATTTTTAGATGATTATTAATAATAGTTTCATCAAATCGAATCGCTGGTCCAGTCTGTGCTTCGAATGGTTTTAACTGTTGAATTTTTGCAGCAGTTTCTTGAATCAGCGGTTTTAATAAATCAAAGGAAATTTCTCTATCCGCCAATAATAAATCTCCCAAATGATATAAATGATTTACAAAATTACAAGTTAAAACAGCCGCCAAATGTAAGGTTTTACGTTGCTCTGAATCTATCTCTCTTACATGGTTTGAAATCTTTGAAGCCAATTCTTTTAATAAAATCAAGTCTGATTCACTTTTGGCTTCCACACAAACTGGGATTTCCTTAAAACTTATGTCACGAATTTTTGAGAACGTTTGTAATGGGTAAAACACCCCAACTGAATTAGAGAATTTTTCAAGGACATTCAAATTTACACTTCCTGCGGTATGCACAACCAATTGGTTTCCCAATTGAATTTTTGATAATATCTCAGGAATTGCATCGTCCTTTACAGCGACAATAACTAAATCGGTATCGGTAATAACATTACTGGGATCGCTTGTAAACTTGGTATTTAATTTGGTCGCTAATTCCTTCGCTGTTTGATCTGTTCTACTATAGACCTGAACAATATGAATTCCGGCATCAAGCAATGCTTTTCCTAATTGCGTGGCCAGGTTTCCGGCTCCTATGAGGGTTACTGATTTTATCATTGTAATTTTTCTTATTCCAAAGTAATAAAAAAACTAGATTTAAAAGGTAAGGGATTCATCAGCATTTTCTCAAACAATTATCTTTACACAACCGAAATAATTGAAAATGCGAAATATCTGTTTCTTTAATTCAACTCCTTTTTGGGGTGGCGGAGAAAAAGCCCATCTCGAATATGCGATCAATTTTAAGAAGAAGTATCAAGTTTATCTTGTCACTTCAAAAGGGTCAATTCTTGAAAAGAAAGCACTTGAGAATGGGATTGACGTGATAAGTTTTGAGATCGGGAACCTATCGTTTTTGAATTACCTGAAGATTAGAAAGCTTTCGAAACTTTTTAAGCAATTAAGTATTGACACAATTTTTTTAAATTCTTCGCCTGATTTGAAACTCGGTGGATTAGCAGCCAACAAGGCAAAGGTTAAAAATATCGTGTACATGAGAGGGCTTGCTGTTCCTATAAAAAACAGCATCCTAAATCGTTATCTTTTACACAAAATCATCACACATCCAGTCCCAAATTCAAAAGATACCTGCAAAGCATTTCTCACACATTTACGACCTAAATTAAATGAAAGAAATGTCCCTGTTATTTATAGAGGAATCAATTTTAAAGAATGGGATAACAGGCCTGTTAATGAAATTTCGTTTCAAGAAAAAGACGAGATCATTTTGGGTAATGTTGGAAGGTTGGTAGAACAAAAAGGACAAAAATATTTAATTGAAATTGCAAAAATATTAAAACATAAACAGCTCCATTTTAAGTTGATTATTGCAGGATCTGGTCCGCTTGAAGGTGAACTGCTTAAGTTAATTCATAAGAACAATTTAGAAAAACATGTTAGTTTGGTTGGTTTTCAATCGGATGTTAAAAGCTTTTTAAATGGAATTGACATCTTTCTTTTCACTTCGCTTTGGGAAGGTTTCGGCAATGCCATGGTTGAAGCAATGGCCGAACGCAAAGTACCTGTAGCTTTTAACTTAACAAGTAATCCAGAAATCATTGAACACGGCAAAAATGGATACCTCATTGATTTTCCTAACATTGAACGTTTTACTGAAAAGATCATTTATCTGATAAATAACCCTGTCGCTCGGAAAGAAATGGGGGAAATCGCCAGGCAATCAGTTATTCAAAAATTCGATTTTGAAAATATCTTACTGGAATGGGAAAAACTATTGAATTGATTTTCCAAATCCACCATCAATATAGGGAATAAGGAAAAAACAATAAAAGAAAATGAAAAAGTTTGATCCTACATGAGTTTCCAGGTTTGAGTCTCCAAAGTTTGCAAATAACAAACTTATCAGGAAAACCATAAATATTGGATCTCGGTATGCTTTTGTTTTTAGCACAGGATACATTAATAAAAACATAATCAATATGAAGCCAATAATACCAAACTTCACAATATAGTTCAAATATTGATTATGTGCATCGCCATACCGAGCTGGATCCATTTTTGATTGATTTTTTTCATATGCTTCTGCATAAGCTTTCTTCCAGTTACCAGTTCCTACTCCAAACCAAAAATTATCCTTTATAATTGTCAAAGCTGCTCGGGTATATTCAATACGTTGAGCTAAAGAACGCTGATTGGCGAATCCAGTTTTAATATATGTATCAATTTCCCAAATACTCATATACACCCTGGGATAAAGAGATATTCCCTTCCTTGCAAAAATGTAGTTGCTAATTCCTTTTTCTATATTCTTAATGTCTTCTTCTGACAACTTTTTTACTCCTTCTGCATCCTTCCGAAAGCCTTTTGATGTTAGGTACCTAATTAAAGTCTGCCGGATTGAATAACCATTAACACTATTTGCATAATAATCGATTTCAGAACGTTTGTTCCATTCAATCGCGAGTTCTTTTTCACAAACGTATAACCATACATAATTTCCGTTTTCCAGCACTTTATTCTCCGTATCATGACTATATAGGTTTCCATTTTCGGTTTTTTGCTCCAATTCATCAATCGTAAATTCATCACCAGAATAGAAACTATTGATAGCAAGTACTAAGTACGAAGTGGGAACAAGAACTAACAATATCAAACAGAAATAAAATATACGCTTTACCCATTTCCCTTTCATCTTCGATGACAGGAAAAAAATCGCAAAAAAGGCAGTTCCCAAGAATGCAAGCATCCCTGTTAATGATTGATGCCACACCAGAAATACGAATAAAAAGCAGATTGCTACAACCAACAATAATTTGTACCAAATTTTTAAATGCAGAAACTCCTTTAATAAAAGATACAGGATGATCCCCATTGATAAAATTAATTGAAAGCTAAACCGAATATGATGAATAAACCCGTAATGCTGAGCTTGCAGCAAGGAGCTTTCATCTTGCAAATTGAAATAGGTAATTGTAATAAGTGCAGAACTAAAAACAGCTAACGCAAATAATTTCAACACATTAAAATGCTGCTCGTTAGTAATCGTTGGGCTAATAATAAATGCAAACGGTATTATTAAATAGGAAAGATTCTTTTTTAGGTCGTATAAAGCCCAATTCCAGTCATTCGTAGAAACTAACCAAATAACATAGACAAAGAAAACAGATATTGGAAAAAGCAGAACTTTACGATCATTAATTCGGAGTAAAATTGTATTCTTTCCAGTTGAGAATAAAGAAGCCAATAATAGTAATCCGATAGAGGTTGAAATTAAACCTTCAGAAAAGGGCAACGCAACCGCAAATACGAGCAATGCCAAGTAAAACCAATTGAGTTTTTCGGGTTTAGCCATTTCAGTTGAAAATCCAATTATACGAACGTACTAATAATAGAATTATTATTACTTCACCCTCCTATAAATAAAAAACCCTGTGCTCTGGAGAACACAGGGTTTGGAAAGATTGGCGACGACCTACTCTCCCACATTTCTGCAG
>NZ_JBQYLI010000029.1:0-39867 GCF_052690465.1 Sunxiuqinia sp. A32 | reverse complement strand
AGAACCTACTCCGTTGCGGACTTCTGTGGAAATATTATTCCAATTGAGCACCGGACCGTGGTGGATGACAACATTGACCCACTGATTAACTGTCTGCCCGATACAACTGTTTATTACGATACACTCGTGCCTCCTGCGGTAACTACCCTGGATGACTTCATCCTGCAGGGGGGAACTGCTTCAGATAACTGCCAGCTTGATTCAACTTCATTTACACTGGTCTCTGAAGTGCCGGTCGTGGTGGGTGACAATACCGTGATCACACGAACTTACTCGGTTGCTGATATGTGTGGGAACACTGCCACCTGTGAGCAGACCATCAATTTAAATAAGCCGAATACACCACCTGAGGCTATTGTTGACAGATTTAGAGGCGGATGTAATCCTATTAGCGGAATGTTACTGGATAATGATTTCGACCCGGATGGTAATGCAATCTCAATAAACATTGTCCCAATTTCACAACCAACATATGGAGATTTAACCATTATGGCCGATGGATCATTTAAATATGAATTCATATTTACTGAAGCCCTAGTTGACAGTTTCATTTACCAGATTTGCGATGATCATCCAGATTCAAAGTGCGATACAGCAATTGTCTACATAACCGTTTTCGCTGATAATGACTGCGACGGAATTGACAATGCTATTGATATCGACGACGATGATGACGGCATCCTGGACGTTGATGAAGGTGATGGAGAGATTGATTCTGATGGAGACGGATTCCCCAATAGTCTGGATATTGACTCTGACAATGATGGTATTGTTGACAATATCGAAGCACAGCCAGAAGGTCATTTTATACCGTTGAGTGGTATTGATGATAACCAAAACGGACTGGACGATATATACGAAGACGGTAATAAATTAGGCATTACCCCCGTTGATACAGATTCTGATGGCACTCCTGATTATTTAGATCTGGATACAGACGACGATGGAATTCCTGATGTTATTGAAGGATTCGATATTGGAGCAAAAGGAATTGCACAAATTGAACCAACTAATTATGACGTTGACCGCGATGGACTGGATGACGGATACGATTCGTATTCCGGTCGCATTAATTTAGCCGATATCGATAACCCATTTGGGTCAAGAGCAACTTTGGAAGATTTTGATGGTGATGGCTGGAGAGACTGGCGAGATGTTGATGATGATGGCGATGGCATCAAAACTAAATATGAAGATTTAGATAACAATGGCATCTATTTCGACGATGACCTGGATTACGATGGGCATCCGGAATATCTAGACAAACGTGCAGATTGTGAATTATTTATTCCAGAGGGATTCTCTCCTAATAACGATGGAGTTCACGATTTCTTCCAGATATATTGTATTGAAAAATATCCAAATGCAAAATTATTGATTTTTGACCGATGGGGAAATAAGCTTTATGAACACGAAAACTACGGTAACCAGGATTTCTGGGGTAATTATGACGAATCTTGGTGGGATGGAACAACCACCCGAAATCCTAATAAAAAGGTAGATCCAGGCAACTACCTCTATATTTTAGAGACTAGTACTGGATCATCCGAACGTGGATTCGTAATGGTTTCTTACTAGAATAATCGTAGGAATCACTAAATTAGCGGGGAAGGTTTGAATAATTGAATGGAGAAAAGGTCAAAACATATAGTTGCTTTAATTGCTTTAATACTTTTCACATGTATTGAAGCTTTCCCTCAGAAAGCATTGCCTGAAATGGATCCTATGTTTACTCAATACATGAGTAGTATTCAAACCGTAAATCCGGCCTATGCTGGTATGTGGGACAAAGTTGGAATTCAGGTTTTACATCGTAGATTATTCGCCGGAGCTGATGGTGCAACCGAAAGTCAAGCCTTCTCTCTTTATTCTCCTGTGAAAAACGAGAATAACGGCATCGGGCTTTCTGTAACCAACGAAGAAATAGGTTATGAAAAACGGCTTAGTATCACTGGTGATTATGCCTATCAAATAAGGCTATCTTGGAAAACAAAACTACGACTGGGGTTGAAAGCAGGTATTATCAATTTCGACAATCTATTAAATAGATATGATTTGTATCCTGATGGCAAACCAGACACTGAGTTTCAAAATGATGTTGACATCAACCTGATGGTAAGCTGGGGAGTTGGAGCACTTGCCTATAACGAAGACTATTACATTAGCTTTTCTATTCCGCAAATAATCAATAACGGGTTCGCAAAAAATCGAAATAATTACTCTTCACTGGCAGAATTAAGGTATGCATATTTAATTGGAGGTTATGTTTATAAACTTCCCTATCAAATAAAATTTAAACCATCGTTTATGTTGAAAGGGGCATTTGAAGCCCCACTTCAGTTGGACCTCGCCGCCAACTTCCTTTTTTTTGATAAGTTTTGGGTGGGTGCCATGTATCGAACCAATAATACAATTGGATTTGTTACTTCTTTTAATCTATTTAACCATATCCGCTTTGGTTATGCTACTGATTTTTCATTGAGCAGTGGGATATCTCATTACTCATTTGGGTCGCACGAATTCAGAGTAAGTTATGAGTTTGACTTCTACAGAAGACCGTATGTTAAAAAGCAGTATTTCTAGGCCAACATCCCCTTCCTCTTTCTCTTTTTTCAAAATACGTTAGCCGTTCACCTATCAAAATGTGTAATTGATTGAAAGCTTTGAAACCCTTTTAAAAAATGCTTTATGTTTGATATAGTAAATGCATAAAGCACTGAAGCGATTTTTTTCATAGAAATAATTAAACAGCATCAAAAAATTATTTGAAATTGCCAAAAGTGCTATTAATCAAAGCCCCCAGTCCCCCCTGGCGGGCTTTTCTTTTGTATAAATCCTCATTTTTAAAAATCCATCATATAACTATTTCCTAAAATATATTTCGCACTTTAAGGTCTTTATATATTTCTTTTTTTGTAATATCCAAGAAAACCTACGCAACTTCAACGTGCAACTCCAGGGAAGCAACCAACAACACAAAACAAGCAACAAAGAACACAATACTGCCCTTTTTCCATTTTACAAGCTCAAATATCCCATTCACCCAATAGTATTTTTCGAACATTGATTTTAAAAATTCATTTAACATTTATTAAATATGTTTGAATTCAGCAGCTGCTAAGATCATTTCAAAACAGCTACTTACAAGGGGTAAAAGGGTATTTGTTAGTTTTTTTTAGATAAACACATGAGTTAATATTGACTCATTTCGATTAGGGCATCTTTTCAGAACGCCCTCTACCCTCCATTTTAGAATACTGATTATGACGCAATATATTAACCTTAAATTTTAGTCTATGAAAAGAGGATTATTACTTAGTCTAGTTATCCTGCTAGGGTTCTCTCAACTACTGATGGCTCAAACCAGGCGGATTACTGGTAATGTCACTTCGACAGAAGATGACCTGCCGATTCCCGGAGTCTCAGTTGCTGTGCAAGGAACTACTATTGGTACCATTACGAATATTGACGGAGATTACCAATTAAGTATTCCGGAGAACGCAGAGAAGCTTGTATTTTCATTTGTGGGGATGCAACTCATCGAAATACCTTTAACTTCTGAAAATGTATACAATGCAGCCCTTACCCCTGACGTTGTTGGCATCAATGAAGTAGTTGTCACTGCAATGGGTATCAAGAGAGATAAAAAAGCTCTTGGATATGCAGTGAGTGAGTTTAGTGGTGAAGATTTCGGAAACGTAGGAAATGACGATGCCACGAAAGCATTACAAGGAAAAGTTGCTGGTGTCCAGATTTCTGCTGGATCTGGAGCACCGGGTGCAGCGACCAGAGTAATTGTTCGTGGTCTTTCAACAATTACCGGTAGCAACCAACCTCTTTACGTTGTTGATGGAGTTCCAATTAATAACACATTCGCCAGTGGAAATGCCACCGAAAATTCAATGAATGCCAATGCAAAAGTAGACTTCGGTAACTCAGCGGCTGATATCAACCCTGCAGATATCGAAACCATTTCGGTACTTAAAGGGGCAGCTGCATCAAACCTGTATGGTTCCAGAGCTGCAAATGGTGTTATCATGATTACAACCAAGAAAGGTGCTAAAAATGAAGACCTGCAAGTTAATTTCTCCAGCGCTTCTGCATTTACTGAAGTAGGTCGACTTCCTTATTTCCAGAAAGTATTTGGACAAGGATGGAGCGGCACTTATGATTCAAAAGAAAATGGTAGCTGGGGGCCAATTATGGATGGAAAAGATCGTTTGACCGGATACGTTGTTGACAACTCACAGCAAATCGCTCCTTTCTCGTATAAAGAAAATGGAATTCGCGATGTTTATGAATATGGTTATTCTATTAACAATACAATTGCTCTTTCCGGAGGTGGAAACCTGATGGGCTGGTATGCATCAGCAACCAATTCAACAAATGATGGTGTGCTTCCGGGTGATGTAGACGTTTTGGCAAGAAACACCTTAACTTTCAAAGGAAACGGTGGCACTGAAAAAACCAAAGTCAGTTTTGGGATGACATACATCAACCGTACTCAAAAAACAATTCCAACCGGACAAGGGGACGATGCTGGAACAGGAGCAGTGATTTACTCAGATATCCTTTATCAACCGGTTAACCACTATTTACCAGATTACAGAGACTATAATTACAAATTCAATAATCTGGATAATTATTACAATGGATATGCTCAGAATCCCTATTTCACCCTTAATGAAACAGGAGCAAAAGCTGACCAGAACCGTGTAATTGGAAATTTGAACATCACTCAAGATCTTTTAGAAGGATTGAACATTGCATTTACTAGTGGTATTGATACCTATTCTCAGTTTTCGAAAGTGCATGGTGCAATTGCGAAAGTTACTCCGGGAGCTAATAACGATGGCACCATTAATGACGTGGTAGGCGCTGTTAAAGAAGAGGGTAGATACCAAACGCAGCTTAATGGTGACTTGATTGCAAATTATACGAATGAAGTAGATTTATTTGGAGGCAATTTAAAATATAATTTATTGGTTGGCAGCAATGTAAACCAACGTTCTTTTAAACGAGTAAATATTATTTCAAAGGGATTGGTCGTACCAGAATATTACAATGTTGGTAATATTAGTGGTTCAGCCGAAGTGTATACCAATGAGTATAAAAGAAGGCTGATTGGTGTATTTGGACAATTAGGACTGGAATTTAATGATTATCTGTTTTTAAATTTCCAGGCTCGTAACGATTGGTCTTCCACATTACCAATTGGAAATAACTCCTTTTTCTACCCTGGAGCAACCATGGGCTTTATTTTTTCAGAATTACTTCCTGAAAATAAAACCCTTTCTTATGGAAAGCTAAGAGCAAGTTATGCCTTTGCCGGTAATGATGCAGCACCATTTATGACTTCAGAGATTTTCAGACCATCAATCTTACGTGCAGGTGGTTTTGGATCGACAAATTACCCTGTTGGTGGAGTTCCGGCATATGAGAAATATCAGCGTTTAGGCAATCCAAATCTAAAACCTGAATTGTCGAAAGAATTTGAAATTGGAACTGACTTGCGTTTCTTCTCAAACAGAATCGGAATCGATTTGGCTTATTACAGAAAAACAACCACTGATCTGATTATGGATGCAAATATCGCAGCTTCGTCAGGTTACCGTGAGATCACTTCAAATCTTGGACAGATTACCAATGATGGAATTGAGTTAATGCTACATATCACTCCGGTCAGAACCCAAAATTTCACTTGGGACTTCATATACTTATACAATCAAGCCGACATGGTTTTGGATGAATTATCGGAGGAACTCGGTGTTTCTGAGTATTTGATAAACTCTGCTTATGAAACTGAATTTGTTGCTATTCCTGGAGAACAGCTAGGAATGTACCGAATCCCTGACTATAAATACTCACCGGATGGAAAAATTATTGTAGGTGACAATGGATTGCCAGTTGAAGGAGATAAAATTCTTGTTGGCTCTTCTGTCCCCGACTACAATATGTCATTTACAAACAATATATCCTTCAAAGGATTTAAGTTCTCTTTCCTGATTGACTATCAAAAAGGTGGCTTGATGTATTCGAATACAGCCGGTGCCACATTCTGGTCAGGAAATAATGAGCAATCAACAACAAATAACAGAAGGCCTTGGGTGATTCCAAACACCGTAACTGAGATAAAAGACAATGATGGAAATGTAACCGGTTACCAGGAAAATTCGACACCAGTTGTCGATAACTGGCACGAATATTACTCTGCAAATACCAATAAGCCTATTGAAAGCTCTCGACTTATTCCTAGAACCTTTATTAAGCTACGTGAGGTTTCACTTTCCTATCGGTTTGACAAAAAGCTACTTAATCAAACTTTTCTGTCTTCAGCAAACCTTTCCATTTATGGCCGGAATTTATTCTTATGGACTCCTGCTAAAAACAGTTATGTCGATCCTGAAACAACTACCTGGGATAACGACATTGAAGGATTATTTGGTGAGTTTAACGGAGCCCCTGGCGTACGAACTTATGGACTAAAATTAGACGTAACCTTTTAAATGATGAATAGGATGAAAAAATTATCAATAATATTTAGTTTAGTCCTGCTATTATCCTCATGTGATAAATTTCTGGACATCAATGAAAATCCGAATTATCCTAGTGATGTTTCTGATGAGCTACTTCTAACTTCGGCAATCGCAGCCACAACGAATGTATACGCTGCAGACTGGGGACTTATTGGCTCTTTCTGGTCACAACATTGGGCTCAAAACAATACTTCCTCTCAATACAAAATTTATGAATCATATGCGCTAAGTAGTAACACCAATGTTATTGAACGTTCCTACAGAGCCATGTACGTAGATGCTTTGGGAGATAATGAAATATTCCTGAAAAAGGTTGAAGCAAATGAAAACTGGGGAGCCTATTTAATGGGAGCAGTTATTAAAGCTTACGGATTTCAATATCTGGTTGACATGTATGGAAATGTTCCATATGATGAAGCTTTCCTTGGATTGGATAAGTTGAATCCAATTATCAATTCTGGCGAAGAAGTGTATGGTTCAATCTACACATTACTTGAAGACGCACTTTCAAAAGACATGTCAAACTACATTCGTTTGCCTTATGAAAAGAATGATATCCTTTTCCAGGGAAAACTTGATGACTGGGTTGGATTTGCTAATTCATTAAAATTAAGAATTCTGCTACGTCAGTACGATGCAAATCAGTCTTTTGCTGAAACTGAAATCACTAAAATACTGGATGGTATTGAGGCTGGAAGCACGACAATGCTTACAAAAGACGTTGCAAACTCGAATTTCGGAGATGAAGATGCTGATAGTAAAAGGAATCCGCTTTATGAATCTGATCAGGCACAACTTAATACCACTAATAATATTCGTGCAAATGCCACTTTTATTTCTTACTTAAAGCTGCATTCCGACGATCGCATAAATTCTCTTTTTGCAGAAGTCGGCGGTGATATTATTGGTATGGTTACTGGATCTTATAATGTTCCATCAACCGAATTTGAAGCACCAGATATTATATCCAAGCCATTTATCACAGCACAAATGCCAGTTTACTTGATGACGTTTGCAGAATCGGAACTCCTTATTGCTGAAGCATATTTACGCATGGGTGATGATGCGAAAGCTAAAGAATACTACGAAAGTGGAGTAACGGCATCATTTGCCAGGATGGGTGCAGATATTGGAACTTTATTAACGACTGATTATGCATTCCCAACTACGACATTCGAAGAAAAGCTCAAAGCCATTATCATGCAAAAATGGGTGGATGCTGCTGAGGGTGGCAGAGGACTTGAATCACATATTGAGCGGGTTCGGACTGGTTATCCCGAAATATCGCAAGTAAGTGACCAAGTAGATGAGGGTTATATATTGCCTGAATCTTATGTGCCGGGAACACTTATATACAGTAAAAAAGGAACGACCGGAGGTATATTGCCACGAAGGTTTCCATACGCTGATTCTGAATTAAATTTTAACTCGAATGCCGCTGAATATAAATCATTATCTGATGGAGATGTGATTTTATCCCGTGTGTGGTGGAATAATTAATCTTAATACTTAGTAAATATGAAAATATTAAAATATAGTTTATTAGTGATATTGAGTCTTGTCATCTTTTCCTCATGCGAGAAAGATTACGACAGTTTTATTACTAAAATAACGTACTACCCTACCTTCGAATTAGAAGGCGGAAATCTAATCAGACATCAGGCAGGGACTCCTTACACTGACCTAAATGTTATTGCCCTTGAAGGAGAAACCGAGATTGATGTTACCGCAGTTCCTAATCCAAACATTGGCGAAGTAGATTATAATACTCCTGGTATTTATGCGATTGATTATTTTGCAACCAATGTAGATGGTTATGATGGCACAACAACCCGGTACGTAATTATTACCAACGAACCCGACAACAACTCTCATGATTTATCTGGAACCTATGTTCTCGATAACCCCTCTTTGGTTCCTTTTGAAATTGTAATAGAAAAGAACAAAGCGGATGGCACTTACAACATGGGTAGTTTCTATGGCTATGAGAAAACTTATGGCGATGAATATAAAATGCCTGTCCGGATAGTTTATGTTGAAGATGGGTTAGGGGCATTGATGCCAATGGTTGACCTTTTTGGCTATTATCTTACAGCATCTTGCACAATAGCAGAAAATGGAGATCTTTCGTTCTCTATCAGCAGAGACGGCAATGCCTGGTCATCAAGAGTATGGAGAAAAGTTCAATAATCTTAAAATTGAAACGATGAAAAACTATTTTATATATTTAATTCTAGCAGTTGCTTTACTTGCTTCTTGCGATAAAAAAGAGGATTACGAGCAAATAAATTCAAATGCAATGGAAGCTGCAGGCGAATGGTGGGTTGACTACAATGATGGCACTGGAGGCTCAGGATATTATAAACTTCATACATATAATACGGCTAGTGATCTAGGCGATACTATATGGATTGATGATGTAGATGAATTTTGGGTTTATAAGGTAAAATGTCCTGTTAACATAGAAGATCTTACATTCTCAGGTACAGGACTTACAAGTGTTGCTTTGTGGGATGGAGAACCTTATGATATAACTGTTAATATTACAAACGGTAAAATCATTAAAAATGCGGTAACAAACCTGGCTTCAGGAGTAACCGCTGACAGCATCTACTTTGAAATTGAATTTGAAGATGATCCTGGAACAATTTATCAAGCAGCCGGTTTTAGAAAAACAGGATTTGTTGAAGACGAACATTAACATTAAAGTTTAACAACGATAATACAAGGGATACCATTTTGGTGTCCCTTGTTTATTTTAGATAGGCACTCTTAATAGTGATTACATTTTCCCATATCCGACCATTGACTGAGTTCCATTCTCATGCTTCATCCCAGTATCATTAGTTATTTCATGAATGATTGGTTATCAGTTTTTAACAATGCCACAGAAATAAACCAACAATGGAGATTTAAAAATTGACTTTTACTTAACCACCTGTTAACAAACTATCTGCACCTTAGCAGCAATTAAAAGTTGAAAATATGAGTACAACTACCAGGGACCTGACAGTTTCTGTTATTTCAGATATTCATTTAGGCACACATGCCTGTAAAGCTAAAACTTTACTGAAATATCTAAAATCAATCAACCCGGAAATGCTCATCCTCAACGGTGACATCATTGACTCGTGGCGATTTAGTCGAAATTATTTCCCAAAACCACATTTAAAAGTGATACGCCAGTTCATTAAAATGCTCGAAAAAGGAGTGAAAATATTCTACATCACTGGTAATCACGATGAATTTTTGCGAAAGTTCGATCAATTTGAAATGGGAAACTTAAAAGTGGTTAATCAACTTATCCTTGAATTGAATGGCGAAAAAACCTGGATTTTTCATGGTGATGTATTTGATCACATTATCCATCGGGCAAAATGGTTAGCTAAGTTTGGTGCAGCTCTTTATGGTTTTTTGACTTTAATCAATAAAATCATTAATATCCCAATTGTCTTGTTTGGATTTAAAGAGGTTATTATCTATAAAAGCATTAAGAAAAAACTCATTAAAGAGAAACCACAACTCTCCAAGTTTGAAACTTTAACCACCAAGGCTGCAGCTGAGAAAAATTGTCAAACAGTAATTTGTGGGCATAACCACGTCCCTTGCGATAAATCAATTATAAACGAACAAGGAACTATCAGATATTTGAATTGTGGTGATTGGGTAGAGCATTTAACCGCTGCGGAATATGTTGCCGGGAAATGGCAGCTACATTATTACAACACCGAAGAAAATGACAGTTTCTCCCCTCTGGATGATATGGATATTCCCAACAAAAAAGAACTCTACCTTTCATTATTCCGCGAATTAGCTCAAGCCAACTAATGAAAAGAAAAAAAATCGATGAAAATACTCTACGCCATCCAGGGAACAGGTAACGGTCACCTTGCACGAGCGACAGAGATTGTTCCACTCTTAAAAAAAATGGCAGACACAGATGTCCTGGTAAGTGGAATACAAGGTGATATTAATCTCCCTTTTCAGGTAGATTATCAGTTTTATGGATTGAGCTTTATATTTGGAAAAAAAGGGGGTGTGAGTATTTCAAAGACCCTTTTACTTGCCAAACCATTCCGGCTCATTCGAGATATTATCAAATTACCTGTAAAAAAATATGATCTGATTATTTCAGATTTTGAGCCAGTTTCGTCATGGGCATGCAAGCTTCGAAAAAAGAAATGTATTGGAATGAGCCACCAAATAGCTGTAGTGCATCCTAAAGCTTCCAAACCTCAAGTCAAAAATCGACTTGGATGGTTCATCTTGCAACATTATGCTCCCACCAATCCAAATTATGGTATTCACTTTCAATCACTGGATGAGCATAATTTCACACCTGTTATACGTTCATCCATCAGAGAAATTGAACCAACAAATAATGGACACTATACGGTTTATTTGCCTGCCTACAGTGATGAAGAAATCTTTCAGGAATTAAAAACTTTCAATCATATTAAATGGGAAATTTTTTCAAAGCACACTAAAGAAACCTATACAAAGGATAATATCCACTTTCACCCAGTTTCCCTGGAAAAATTTACCCGTTCATTTACGACTTGCAAAGGTATTTTATGCACCGCTGGATTTGAGACCCCTGCGGAGGCTATTTTTATGGGTAAAAAACTATGTGTCATCCCCATGAAAAACCAATACGAGCAACAGTGCAACGCGGCTTTTTTGCAAAAAATGGGAATCATGGTTTTACACGAACTTAAAAATCAATCAACTGCCATAAGATTTTGGCTGGGGAATCCACAAAAGCTTGAAATTGATTATCCCGACAATACCGCTGATATCCTTGAAAAGATTGTTTTTTCGGCATAATTCTTGCTTCATCCTTTTGGAAAAATATATCTTTATAAAAAACCAGTAATCGTGGGCAAAATCACTCTTTTTCTTATTATTATATTCTATTGTTTACAGCTTGGGGCACAAGAAGTTTTTGTCTATGATTCGAAAAATGGCAATGCAATTGATGCCGTTCTAATATATTCAGAAACACAAAGCACGCAAACAGACAAGAACGGGAAAGCTTCTCTTGATATATTTAAGGAAGACGAGCCTTTAATTTTTCAACATTCTTCCTACTTAAAACATCAAACAACTCTTAAGAAAATTTGGTCGCAAAACTACCGGGTACGACTAATAGAAGATCCGGTAAGCCTCGACGAGATCGTAATTTCAGCTAATCGTCGCGAACAATCAAAGCGAGAAGTTCCAAATAAGATTGTAAGTATAAGTCAGGAAGAAATTTCATTTAGCAATTCGCAAACAACTGCTGATTTACTTGCAAGTAAAGGCGGAATCTTTATCCAGAAAAGTCAGATGGGTGGTGGAAGTCCAATGATTCGCGGTTTTTCAGCCAATAGACTTCTTTTGGTGGTTGATGGAATTCGGATGAATAATGCCATTTACAGAAACGGGAATCTTCATAATGTTATTTCACTCGATGCATCAACGCTTGAACACGCAGAAGTAATTTTCGGGCCTAGTTCAGTAATGTATGGTAGCGACGCTTTAGGTGGAGTTTTTCATTTTCAAACTTTGAGCCCCAAATTATCAACCAAGGATTATGCAATAAGCTCACAACAAATATCAGGCAGGTATTCGAGCGCAAACTTCGAGAAAACGTTTCATACTGATATTAATTATGGAGCTAAGAAATGGGCCATGCTAACAAGTATCTCCTATTCAGATTTTGATGATTTACAAATGGGAAACAACGGTTCTTCATCCTACTTGAGGCCAGAGTATGTTCGGCCAGGACTGCCTGATCAAATAATAAAGAATTCCAAACCAAAGAAACAAATACAAAGCGGTTATTATCAATACAACCTGATGGAAAAGATTCGATTCCGTCCAAACAATAACTGGGATCTAAATTACGCTTATCATTATTCAAAATCATCAAACATCCCGCGTTACGATCGCTTGATTCAATACAGTGGCGATCAACTAAAATATGCAGAGTGGTATTATGGGCCACAACTGTGGCAGCTTCACTCCCTTCAGGTAAATCACTCAGCAAATACTGCCATTTGTGATAAGGCGAACTTGATAATTGGTTGGCAGAAATACACGGAAAGCCGACATAATCGAAAACTGAATTCAGAAAAAATAACTGACCGACAAGAAGATTTAAATGTTCTTACTTTGAATTTGGATTTGGATAAAAAGATCGATCAGAATAATTTCATTTTTTATGGAGTAGAAGGCAACTACAACCGGGTAAAATCGACAGGAGAGGTAAGGAATCTTGAAAATGGATCTTCATCAGCCACTTCATCCAGATATCCGGATGGTTCGACTACAACGAGTCTTGCAGCATATCTAAGTTACAAATTAACCTTAAATAAACGCTTCGCATTACATGCCGGGGGCCGATATACATTGGCATGGTTAAACGGTGACTTTGACAGTAACTATTTTGATTTTCCCACAGAGGGTTTCTCAAACCAACATTCTTCACTAACCGGAAACATCGGCTTGGTTTACCACCCTTCGGAAGGCTGGCAATTAAATGCAACGGCTTCAACCGGATTTCGCTCTCCCAACATCGATGACATTGCAAAGGTTTTTGATTCGACACCCGGGCATGTAATTGTACCAAATCCAGATTTGAAACCAGAGTATGCAAGAAACCTGGAAGTTGGAATAGTTAGAAGCTATAGTGATTTGGCCAAGATAGAACTGAGTTTATTTTACACCTATCTTGACGAAGTTATGGTGAGAAGGGAATTCACCTTAAATGGGATGGATTCTGTTGTTTACGACGGAGAGATGAGCAAAGTTGAAGCTCTTGTAAATGATGACTATGCACACATTTATGGAGGAAGTTTCTTATTTGAACTTCTACTTAGTGAGAAGATATTGTCTCGAAATTCCATTACACTAAACAAAGGTCGGGACAGTCACAAGTTGCCCGTTAGACATGTTGCCCCACTGTTTGGTACTTCACATTTAATTTTTGATGATGGACGCAAAAAATTTGATTTCTACATAAATTATAATGGATCAATGCCGTTTGAAAAACTCGCACCTTCGGAACAAGAAAAACTCTATTTATATGCGATTCATGATAATGGAAATCCATACTCACCGGCTTGGCTAAATCTCAACTTCAAATCATCTTTCAGAATTTATCGCAAATACTACATAAATCTGGGGATGGAGAACATTTTAAACAAGCGTTATCGTCCATACTCTTCTGGGATTGTCGCAGCGGGAAGAAATTTCATTGTTTCTTTCAGAGCAAACATATAAAACCTCAAGCATCACTCCATCTATTTGTTTTTGAATACTTAACTTTAATATTTATTAAAGCTAATACTAGTATCCAATAGCAAAAAGCTTCGTATATTGAAGCTGTTTGCAATTCATTGTCACACAATCTAAATATTAAAAAATGAAAACATTCAAAAAATTCTTATTGATCGTTCTCATTATTGCAGCCCTTTTGGTAGTTATTGCTTTTTTCTTACCTCAACAAGTACATGTTGAACGAACTGCAACAATTAATGCTCCTGTGAAAGTTGTATTTAATCAGGTAAATGATCTTCATTCCTGGGAGAAATGGGCTACCTGGAACCAAATTGATCCAAATATGAAAATTCAATTCATTAAGTCAGGAATTGGTGAAAACGCCGGCTATGCCTGGCAAAGTGAAAATAGTCAGGTTGGAAGTGGGGAGTTAATTATTACTGCTTCTGTCCCGTACGATTCAATTGCAACTTCTATGAATTTAATGGATGAAGGTACTGCCAATGGATACTTTCTTTTTGAAGATGAAGATGGTAAAACCAATATTACCTGGGCTTTTGACAGCGATCTCGGATACAACCCGGTTGCCCGCTGGTTTGGATTAATGTTTGATTCGATGATTGGAAGTGACTTTGAAAAGGGGCTTGACAATCTCAAAGTAGTCTCGGAGATAATTGTACAGGAAAAGCGTCCAATAGTTGAAATTCGTAACATGCCAACCGTAAAAATTGTAAGCATTCGTGAAGAAATAAAATGGGAAGAAATTGAGATGAAAATGGCTTATATGTATGGCGAATTGCTAAAATTCATTGAAAAAGAGAATCTTTTGATGGCCGATGTCCCTATTTCAATCTATCACAAAATTGATAATGGTATGATTGATTTGGAAGCAGCAATTCCTGTTGAGAAACTTCCAGAGGAGACAAGTGGCATTATTCAAGCTCGCGAGATAAAAGCAGGAACGTATGTTCATGCTGATCATTTTGGCCCTTATGACCAACTGGAAAAAACCCATTCGTTTATACAAAAATGGATGCATCAACATGAACTATTCGTAAATGGCAGTCCCATTGAAAAGTATTATACTGATCCGCAAAATGAACCGGACTCTACCAAATGGCATACATCGATTTATTATCCAATATAAATTTTAACCGGCAATTGCCGGTTAAAATTTATTCCAGCAAATCAACTTGCAGAAATTCATCAATCCAAGGCATTGCTCCGTACTCATCTTCCAGTTCTTTCCGGGCCTGCTGATATTCTTTTGTCTGCCCGGTTTCAAGATACGCTTTGACAATAAATATTTTCACCTGAACACTTAAATAGTCACATGCTTCTGACTGGTTGGAAAAGAGTTGCAGAGACTTTTTGAAACACTCCAAAGCTTCTAATTTATCTCCACCAAACAAGGCTGGCCGATTGTACAATGAATTCCCCATTTCCAGCCACCCCATAGGTTCATTTTCATCAATGTCGAAAGCCTGCTGAATGCTTGAAGCCATTTTTGGACCGAGGATTGGTGCTTTATAAATTGCCAGGCCAATTTTAAATGCATAAAATGCCGCTTTAAAACTGTGTAGTTTCGGACTGTTCGGATATTCTTCCAAGTTTTCGTTTAATTGATCATCAGCCTGTTGAAGCAAATTTCGGGCCTTATCTTTCTGGCGAGTTCCAAAATAATACCCAATCAATCCGTACTGTGCTTTGTGCTTGATAAGCTCCCATTTTAAATCACCATTTTCATTTCGCTCAATCTCCTGAATCCAAACTGGCCATTCACTTAAATCGCCTTCAATGTAAGACTGTAAAAGTTTGCAGTCATAACTTTCCCAACTATTTCCATTTCCAAACAGATTCGTCCCCAACAATAAAATAAACAATCCCAACGCCAATTTCTCAAACATCTCCAATTCAATTTAATATTTAAAAATCCCATCGTCTTTTAACTGATACAAACGCCACCATGGAGCACGTGGATTTTCATGATGTTCCCAATGATATCCAAAAAAATAGCACGACAGCATTGCCCACCAATGCGGTCCACGCTGACTTCGAGCTTTATGCGGTTTCATATAATCCAGATGCGGTTTGCGGTGTGGCAAATAGGTTCCCACAAAAAACAATTGAAAAGTCGACAAGACAGCTGGTACTATCCAAAAAATGATTAAAGATGGTACAGCAATCCATATCTTCAACAAATTAAAAGCAACCGCCATAAATAAAAACTGCCAAATGGTTGCATAACGTTTTAAGAACGTAAACCACCAAAGAAAAAAGTTCTGTGATTTGAC
Organism: Sunxiuqinia sp. A32; assembly: GCF_052690465.1. NCBI lineage: Bacteria > Pseudomonadati > Bacteroidota > Bacteroidia > Marinilabiliales > Prolixibacteraceae > Sunxiuqinia > Sunxiuqinia sp. A32. The sequence goes on along the minus strand of NZ_JBQYLI010000029.1, from coordinate 23,774 downwards.
ATAGAAATCAGGGTCTTTCTCCGTGCCGGGAAATTGATGATGCAGATAATGATTCTTCCTTAATTTCTGATAGGAAAGCCCTGCAAACGACAAGCTGGAAATCCATCCAAAAATGGTATTCGTTTTCATCCTTTTAGCAATAAGTCCATGCATTGCATCATGCCCGGTAATAAACAAACCGGTGTACAGATATGCCTGAATAAAAACATGAATATATAACCAAGGATTGCCCCAACTAACAGTGACAAAAAACAGGCTGTAACACAAATGCAAAAGCCAAAAAAGAACAACTAATATGGCAATTATTATCCCCATCAAACCACAATGAAATTCATACAAGCAAAAAATAAAAATTGAATAATGATTAACGAGGAAGCCATTTCATTTTCTGCCTTTAGTTTCATTTTCCACATCACAAAAAAGATGACCAAGGAAACCAAAAACCAATCCAGAAAATTTTTCAATGGAACAATCCCACCTTTCCAATTCCACATATCTACTTGCATTGCAACAGGCTCCATTGCCATATCAAAACCAACCATCGAGATAGCAGCTAAAACAATAAAAAACCACTTACTATGCAATCCCGGGAAGCTGGCATAAATGCAGTAAGTTAAAATCAACCAATTCAAACCTATAAGCAAAGGTGTTCCCATAACCTTTGGACCAAGCGTATCTCCATATTCATAATTCCCAAACAACCAATGCTTGTTAACCCCGATCACTTCGACGGCAAACGTAAAAAGCATCACCCCAATCATAAATAAAATGATCTTGTAATCCCATTTCTTATGAAATAGGAACAATAGAAAGGCATTTAAAAGAAGATTTAATGGAATCAGATTTTTAAATAACTCCCTGGATTGGGGGAAACTAAAGCCAATCAGACCCACAATATAAAAGACAATTAGAAAAACTCTTCCAATTGTTACCGCAGTAATATTATATGCCAGTGTTTTCAATCTTCTTTGTCTTGAATTATACGTGCTACAATTTTTGCCGATGATAAACAAAGCGGGATGCCACCACCGGGATGAACGCTTCCACCAACAAAATACAATCCACCAATTGTTCGGTGAAAATTTGGATGCCTGTTAAAAGCAGAAAACCGACTATTTGAACTTGGCCCATAAAGGGCACCATGATATGAACCAGTCCTCTCTTCAATTTGCAATGGATCAAGTATTTGTTCAAACAAAATATGCTGCTCAATGTTCTCTCCCAACATCCTGTTTAGTTTTGAAATCACAACCTGTCTGGTTTTCTCGATCAGCTGAGACCAGTCCTGTCCAATGTTTTCCGGAGCATTTACCATGACAAACCAATTCTCACATCCACTTGGAGCATCACTTTCATTTTGCTTGGAACTAATAAACAAATAAACTGTTGGATCGTCTGATAACTGCTTCTTGTTGAATAGAAAATCAAATTCTTCCCGATAATTCTGACTGAAAAAAATATTGTGAAGGTCTAACTCTGGAAATTGCCTTTTCACTCCCCAATAGAAAATCAGAGCCGAAGTTGACCGCTCTTCCTTTTTCAATTTTCTAAGCTTTTTTGAATCCGGAAGCAATCGGGAATAAAAGTGATAAATATCGACATCGCTAATAACCATATTTGAAGAATAAAATCCTCCTTTAGTCCCAACACCTTTAACATGTTTTTTCTTCGAAACGACGGAACAGACCTCTTCATTAAAATGAAATTTAACACCAAGCTTCTTTGCCTGTTCGTATAATGAATTGATAATGGTCCGCATTCCATTTTGCGGGAAATAGGCGCCCAATGCATGTTCCAGATGCGAAATTACATTCAGTGTCCCGGGAGCTCTGTATGGATTGGAGCCGTTGTAGGTTGCATATCGATCAAATAGTTGAACCAAATGCTCCTCTCCAATCACTTTTTCGTTTGTCTTGTGCATTGATTTAAGAGCGTTGATTCCCGGAAGTGCAAATAATCGTTTTAAATTACCGAATGTCCACAAATCTTTGATTCGATGAATTGAACTGAATAGAAAAACCGGAGCTGTGTTTCTATAAATAAAAGCAGCCTTATTTATATGTTTCAAAAGCCGTTTACGAGGAATGCTGACTTTTGAGTTCAACTCTTGCGCAAACTTTTCAATGTCGGCAAAAGCGTTTATTTGAGTCCCATCCTCATAAAAATAGCGGGTAATTGTTTCCAGTTTATCGTAAGAGAATTGATACTCTTCATCAAGCAATTCATCCACTAATTCAGGGAGTGTGAATAGTGATGGCCCCATATCAAAGCGAAATCCCTGCTGCTGAAACTCGGCAACTTTACCTCCAGGAGTTGAAGCTTTTTCAAAAACATCAACTATAAAGCTCATTCTAGCTAAACGAATGGCAACTGCAATTCCGGCTATACCTGATCCTATAATAGCAACGCGTCTCATAATGAGATACAATTTAAGAAACATAGATATATGTTGTATAAAATACCTAACTATTAAAAACATTTTGCGTCATAATTGTTTAACTATTCTAAAACATCATTAAACAAATGGCAAAAAAAGCACTTATTGTTGGAACAGGGTTAGCCGGATTATCTACCGCATTGAGATTGTCAACTCGAGGATATCATGTTGAAATGGTGGAAAAATATCACCAAGCAGGAGGCAGGCTCAATTTATTGGAGAAAGATGGATTTCGCTTTGACATGGCTCCCACATTTTTCAGCATGAGTTATGAATTCAACGAACTGATTAACGAATGTGGAATTGAAATGCCCTTTGAATTTGTGGAGTTGGATCCGCTTTATGCTGTTCATTTTGAAGGTGACAAACGATCGTACTTAATTTATAAGGACTTGATAAAACTGGCAAAAGAATTCCAGGAGATTGAACCTGATTTTGAACGAAAAATGAAACGTTTTTTGCAGTCTGCAGGAAACATTTTCCATGACACTCAAGATATTGTCATCAAGCAAAATTTTAACAGTCTTGCCTCTTATTTACTTCAGCTTACCCGCGTTCCAATAAAACATGCGCCAAAAATGTTTTACTCCATGTGGAAAGAAATGGAGAAGAATTTTGATTCATTTGAAGTCAAAGTCATTTTTTCGCTGGTTGGCTTTTTTCTGGGTGCAACTCCATTTGATACGCCTGCTGTTTACACCATGCTTAACTACACAGAAATGGTTCACGATGGTTACTATAACGTGAAAGGTGGTATGTACAAAATTGTGGAAGGGCTGGTTAAAGAACTCGAAAAGCGTGACGTCAAAATGCATTTTGGAGTTGAAATTGATCGTTTCTCAAACACCAACGGACAATTAGATTCATTTATTGACACCACTGGAAAAAAATGGGACGCTTACCTATTTGTTGTCAATGCTGATGCTGCCTCCTTCCGTGGACAAGTTTTAGAACGAAGAGCTTTTACACAAGAAAAGCTGGATAAGAAAAAATGGACATTGGCACCATTAACGATTTACCTGGGACTGGATACGAAAGTTGAAAACATGTACCACCATAACTATTTTCTAAGAAGAAATTTCAAGGAATATGCCAGTAAGATTTTTAAAAACTCGATCAAACTGGACAAACCATATTACTACGTCAACATACAATCCATGCACAATTCGGAATATGCACCTCCCGGAAAGGAAAGCATTTTCATTCTTTGTCCCGTTCCTGATTTACGTTACAAGAACAACTGGGATGACGCTGAGAATATTGCAGATGCAATCGTTCAGGATTTAAGTGAGCGAACCGGATTTGATTTCGCTTCTCACACAGAAAGCAGGACCGTACTAAACCCGACAAACTGGGAAAGCATGTTCAATCTCTATCGTGGAAGCGGACTTGGTCTAGCTCACGACCTCAATCAGGTTGGCGGTTTTCGGCCTTCAAATAAAGATGAAAAATTTAACAACCTCTACTATACGGGAGCTTCAACAGTGCCTGGCACCGGGCTACCTATGACAGTAATTAGTTCAAGATTAGTAACCGAAAGAATTTTAAAAGATGATGGAGCTTTATCGAAAAAATAATTTGGATTGCAGCCGTGCCACCACTCGCAATTACAGTACTTCATTCGCGATGGGAGTGAAAATGCTGAACAGAAAATACCGCCCCGGGATTTACAGCATCTATGGATTTGTAAGGTATGCTGATGAAATTGTGGACACTTTTTTCAATCAAAATCAGGAAGAGATTTTTCGGGAATTTAAAGAAGACACCTATAAAGCGATTGACAGAAAATTCAGTATCAATCCAATTATCGACAGTTTTCAAAATGCGGTGCATAAATACCATATAGACATGGAATTAATTGAAGCATTTTTACGAAGTATGGAGATGGATTTAAATCAATCAGTTTACCGTGCTGATCAGCTAAAAGATTACATTTATGGTTCTGCAGAAGTAGTTGGATTGATGTGCCTGCGTGTTTTTTATTTTGATGAGCCCGAAAAATATGATGAACTAATTGCACCGGCACGTAAGCTTGGAGAAGCCTTTCAAAAAGTTAATTTCTTAAGAGATGCTCAAGATGACTTTGAAAACAAGGGACGCATTTACTTTCGAAATATTGATTTCAACAATTTTACGGAGGATATAAAAAAGAATATTGAAAAAGAAATCGATCAGGATTTCAAAGAAGCTTACCACGGAATAAAGCATCTAAAAAAAGAGGTTCGTTTTGGAGTGTACCTCGCATACATCTATTATTTGCGGCTCTTGCGAAAAATAAAACGGGCATCTGCCAAAGACATTCTTAAACAACGCTACCGGATTTCTAATGCAAAAAAGGCATATTTGTTGGCCAATGCGTATATGAAAAACTCGCTGAATCTTTTTTAAATGGAGCTGAAAAACTACACCTACCTTGGATTACTTTTTTTAACTTTTATTTTTCCTTTTGTATTGAGTTTTGACAAGAAAGTACATTTCTGGAAAAATTGGAAATACCTGTTCCCGTCCATTCTCATCACCGCTGTTATTTTCCTTATTTGGGATGTAAAATTCACTGAAGCCGGAATATGGAGTTTCAATCATGAATATACCCTCGATCTGTACATCAAAGGAATGCCGATCGAAGAGTGGCTGTTCTTTCTGGTCATTCCATATGCCTGCGTTTTCATTTACGAAGTAATGAAGGCATATTTCAATAAAATTAGCTTCCCCAATGTATCGATTGTAATTGGACTACTTTTAATTGTCGCTTTTGGGGCATTGGCACTTTTCAATACAGACAGGTACTATACACTTTTCAATTATTTATTCGCAGCAATCTATTTGGCGTACATCATATTTCGGAATCAGCATAAACATATATTTTCACATTTCTACCTGGCATATCTCATTTCATTGATTCCATTTTTACTGGTCAATGGGATTCTCACCTATTTACCAGTGGTTGAATACAATCAGGCTCACATTTTAAATCAGCACGTTTTTTCAATCCCAGTGGAAGATTTTACATACTTCTTCTTATTGCTTTTGATGAATGTGAGTATCTATGAGAGTCTTAAATCTAAAATGGGGGCCAAAGGTTAATACTATTCCGCAGCTAAAATTTTAACAACCATTTTTTTCACTTTGACAGCACCATCAATCTGGATGCCAGGACGATGAACATCCGTTGGGAAGAAAAGGAAAAATACCTCGGAGTTTGCTTCATAATAATCCCCTTCTCCATCACCATAAAAGAGGAGGTCTTTTTCTGAATTGTACTCAGTTGCTCCTTGAGTTTTTTTCAAGTTCATAACCCCCATTCGCTCGTCGCCGTCAATAACATATTGCAAATCGATGTATTTACGATGCGACTCCCATTTGGCATCTTTAAATTCTTTGGTCTCATATTCCGAAACCATTGCAAAGGCTATTTCGCCATCAATGGTATATTTGCCGGGTTCAAGCTTATCAAAATCCGTTTCCTTAAAAAACTGAAATACTTTTTCCCATAAATCCGGATTGGAATGATATTGTCTGAAGAATTCTATTTTATTGGTTGACAGGTGCAGTGAAGTTGATATTCCGTCTTTCCAACTGCCATTTTCGATCCAATTATTAATCTCGTTCATTTTTTTTCGTTCTCTTGAGTTTTGATTGCATCCCACCAAAAGTGAAACTATAATTACAAAAAGTAAAATTATTTGATGTCTGGTCAATTTTACCATTTCATCCCATTTTACAAATAAAACTGAAAATCAAATTTAGAAAATATAAATCATTACCAGTTTTTAACTTAACAATACAAGAAAAAAACATTCAATTAGCAGGTGTGAAAACACTAAAAATTAACGTTAAGAAAACTTAAATTCACACTTAACCTCAATTAGTTATGAAATATTTTCGACAACTTTACGTTCGTTTTAAAAAGTTAATATGAGGAGAAGGATATGCTGGGTATTTTAAAGTTTCTACACGTATTTTTACTAGCTTCAGTAAAATATTTTCTAACCTTTCCATACGCGATGCTAATTGGTCTTGACTTTGGTCAGACGATGTTGGTAGTTACGCTGGGAGGTATCGCAGGTTTTGTTTTTTTCTATTTTTTAAGTGGATTGCTTATCAAGAGTTTTCTTGCCATTAAGGCAACGGTAAAAAGATTGCTTCCTGAATTTTTAGTAAGCAGAATAATCCGACTTTTTAAGCTGAAAGCTGAAAAACAAAAAGCCAAGCTGGTCTTCAGTAAGAAAAACCGTTTTATTGTCAATTTTCGCACTAAATACGGTTTTTGGGGAATTATTATCACCACTCCAATCTTGCTGAGTATTCCAATTGGAGCATTTTTGTTGAATAAATACTATTCTCGTCAACGATTTGCGTTTGCTTACATGATTGTATCCATTGTAGGTTGGGCGATGTTGTTTTCGGCGATTGTAATTATATTCCCAAAACCAATTTAGATCAATCGATCGTTTTTCTATCCTGTTCGGATGAATTATCTTTAAAATCAAATTAAAATCGATTTGAAGGATATCTCTATGACTAATCAGGAATTTTATGATTTGCTTGACTCTTGGGAAAATATCGAAGTCTTACTTCAATATTTAATTGATTACCCCAAACACATCCGCACTTTAATCGATATTGGATTAAAAGATTCCCGGTCGTCCAGTTGGCGGGCTATATGGTTGGCGGATAAAATTCATGAAAAGCAAGCTCATTTAATTCAACCGTATATTCCTGAGTTGATTACTTCGCTTCGTTATATCAATAATGAAAGTAAAAAAAGGCACCTGCTCAAACTTATTAGCCTGAACAAGATGCCTGAAGAAGAGTTATCTTTTTTACTCGAATACTGTATTAATGAATTTACCGCAGCTGAGCGTCCAATTGCTATCAGGGTTCATGCGATGCAAGTACTTTTCGAGATCTCAGAACTTGAGCCTGATTTCAAGGCCGAACTAATTCAAATTATTGAACACGAAAAGGAATATCATGGATCTGCCGGAATCCATTCAAGAGGTAACAAATTGCTCAAAAAGCTGGAAAAGCAAACAATGAGAAATTAAAGATTGCCTTTCATCAATCCGGAATTGTACATAAACACTTAAATTATGATGTATTTTTCATTAATAGAGATGAAATTAACATGAGTTTTAAAAACACAACTTTCTGAATATAAAACACCTACATAGAAAAAAATTGAAAGTGCTAATTTTTTCAAAAAATATTATTTCCCATTTGATCTTTTTTTATAATTTTGCCGCTGTCTTTAACGAAAAGACATCAAATGATTGACCCGTGGTGTAATTGGCAACACGTCTGATTTTGGTTCAGAAGAGTCCAAGTTCGAGCCTTGGCGGGTCAACAAAAAAGCCATCTGTTACAAAACGGATGGCTTTTTAATTTTCATCATATTTCTATAATCTACTCAAGGTGATTGCTGCTGTAATAGTTCAATGAATTAACTATCTTTTTGTCATCACCAAAGGAGTGAGAAAGCATAATTGGCAATTCAATCTTCTTTCCATCCTCAACTCTCTCAGCAGTTAAATTCCACCACGAATAAACAACGTAATCATCACTCTTAGCATAGTAAATACAATCCGGATAACCGACCTGCTTCATCTGGATATTATCATATTTAGCAAATATATCCGCCCATTCTTTCTTTTGAGCAGCCAGATCATTTTGATCTTGTAATTTCATCGTCGTATTTGCAAAAGTGACGTCGTCTGAATAGTATCTAAGCATTTCGTCTAAATCTTCTGCACAATAAGCGTTAACTAGTTTTCGAACCTTTAAAATTAGAGGATGATTGATATACACTTTACCATTCTCCTGAGTGCAGGTACTGGAGTTAATCGCCTCAAACTGGTCATTGTTAAAATAATGATGCAGGGATCTAATTTTTCCATCATCATCAAAACTATACAGATTATGCATTCTCAAATCCAGGTTGATACCTGATTTTTTATGCGTGCCAATAATTTGGAGCCAATCTTGTACCCATAAGCCTCCTTTTTCGTACTCAATTGCATCAGCATAAGCGGGAGTATCAGTTACAACTTTTAAGTTCTCAAACTCATTTATCCACCATTCCAGCGTTTTAGCATGCTTTTCCTTTGTTCGGAAATTTCTGTCACCATTAAATAGTACCATAACAGTATCTGCTAAGAAAGCAGAATAAGCAGCTTGATCTCCTTTCTCAAAAGCAGCCCAAAGCTTACTTACTTTGTCAATTGCCGGATGTTCGATAAAAACGGTTCCATTTTTTTGTTGTGCAAAAACGCCAACAGAAACCATTAAAAAGAAAATAAGGATAGAAAGTCTTTTCATGTTTGATTCATTTAAATTTTTATTATTTTTATTCATTCTAAATAAATATAGGCAATTCAGATCAAAAACAAACGACATCTAACACATTAATTACCATGCGCTTAATCAATTTAACTAAATCAACATAAAGACCGATAGGTTTATGATTCACAGAAATCACCAATAAGAAACCAAGCTGAATACAAAACACTTACAAGCGAAACAAAGCAGGTTGTTCGGAAATAAAAGACATACAAATACTATTTATCAAATGAATTTAATATGATTAAATCACATAAGTATTGCTAGAGTATTTAAATTCATGCAAGACACATCAAATCCGGGGAAAGGATTTTTTCACTTTGTATTTTGAGTAGCGACCAAAAAAAAGGTGATTCTCAGGGAACCACCTTTTAAAAAGTGTATTGTTATTTTAATTAAAATTCAATCTCTGAATTGAATTACTCAACGCTAAATTTATACATTGAAGAAGTTTGGTAAACTTCGCCCGGGCGTAGAATAATTGATGGAAAGTTTGACTGGTTTGGTGAATCAGGGAAATGTTGAGTTTCCAAAGCAAATGACTCACGGTATTTATAGGCCAAGCCTGAATTACCAATGTCTGAACCATCCATAAAATTACCTCCATAAAACTGCAATGCCGGTTCCTCAGTCAGCACTTCCATTTTACGTCCGCTTTCCGGGTCAACAATAGCTGCAGCAAGAGTCATTCCCCCTTCTTCAGGCTTGTTCAATGCAAAGTTATGATCGTATCCCAAACCGTTTTGAAGCTGTTCGTTTTCAGCTTGCATTCCCAAATCCTGACCAATTGGTTTCGCTGTGCGGAAATCGAAAGGAGTTCCCTCAACCGGGGTATTTTCACCCAATGGAATCAATGTTGAATCAACTGAAGTAAAATAATCTGCATTAATCATAAGAAGGTGATTATTAATTGTTCCATTGCCTTCACCTGCCAGATTAAAGAAAGCATGATTCGTAAGATTTACTGGTGTCGCCTTATCTGTAGTAGCTTTATAATCCATCTTCACTTCATTCTCAGGAGTCAATGTATATGTCATTTCTACCGATAAGTTGCCTGGATAACCCATTTCTCCGTCCACAGAAAGATAAGTAAGCACGATGCTATTATCAGTAACTGATTTTACGTCCCACACCACATTATGAAATCCACCTGGACCACCATGCAAGTGATTTGGATCGTTATTGATTGGCAAAGTATACTCAACACTGTCCAATGTAAATTTTCCCAAAGCAATACGGTTTCCAACACGACCAATTAATGCTCCGTGGAAAACTTCATTAGCATTCAAATAACCATCGATGCTGCTAAAGCCAAGTACCACGTCTCCCAGTTCGCCATTGCGATCAGGAACACATAAACTCACAATGCGTCCACCATAATTAGTTATCGCTGCAGAAATATCTCCATTTTTTAGAAAATATAGATTGGTCTCTTTACCATTAACAGTAGTTTGAAAATCTTCGGCTTTCAAATTTCCACACGACTGTGTTTCCGCTTTTTTAGGACTACAGGAGAATTGAATCATTCCTGCAAAAAGTAAAATTGAAAATAGTTTTATTAATCTCATCTCGTTTATAATTTAAAGTGTTCTAGAATTTTCAAACCTGCATTTATATTAATTATCTGAAAGTGAAAAAGGTCTGTCTTCCAATTTGATCCCTCTTTCTTTATTGGGCTTATTTCCCATCTCAAACTTAAGAATTCCACCTTCGATAAGATCACTATAGCAAAGATAATTTTTTGTAAAATTTTCACCATTTAGCGAAGCCGACTGTATGTAAACCTGATCTTTGCTGTTTCCATTAGCTTCTATCACAAATTTTTTCCCGTTTTCCATGGTAATGGTCGCCTTTTCAAAGACAGGACTTCCAATAACATATTCATCCGTACCAGGACATACACTATAAAAACCAAGTGCGCTTAGCACGTACCATGAAGATGTTTGTCCCTGATCTTCATCACCAGGATAACCATTTTCAGTACCACTGTAAAGTCGACTCATTACTTCGCGAGTCCATTTTTGAGCTTTCCAAGGCGCTCCGGCATAATTGTAAAGATAAATCATGTGCTGAATAGGTTGATTTCCGTGCGCATATTGCCCCATCTCAGCCATCTGCATTTCAGCCATTTCATGAATCATGCGTCCATAAGTTCCTACCAATACTTTATTGGAAACCTCAAATACCGAATCCATCTTGGCAATGAAGTTTTTCTCTCCACCCAGTAAATCGATCAGTCCTTTTGGATCCTGAAACACAGACCACAAATAATGCCATGCATTCCCTTCGGTATAAGGTCCGCCCCACTCGTAAGGAGAGAAGTCAGCCTTCCAGTTTCCATTTGCATCTTTTCCACGCATAAAACCAACCGATGGGTCAAACATATTTTTGTAATTATACATTTGCCTTGAAAATACATCTGCATAAAACTTATTCCCCGACATTTCTGCTAATGTATATGCACAGAAATCATCATACGCATATTCCAGCGTTTTTGCAGTTGCTTCATGATATTCCGGATAAGGAACATATCCCAAAGTATAATACTCTTTCCAACCATGACGGCCATTTGCAGGCCCCCAAGGCCCTTTATTTGTTGCTTCATGGTAATATGCTTCCAATGCTTTCTCCGGGTCAAAAGAATGGATTCCTTTTGCCCAGGCATCTGCAAATAATGATATTGCATGATTACCGATCATACTGCCAGCTTCACCAGGAAACGACCAGGATGGGAGCCAACCGCATTGATCATACGAATTTATCATCGAAGCCACATATCGTCCATGCATTGTAGGATGCAACAAGGCATTCAATGGGAACTGCCCCCGGAAGGTATCCCAGAATCCTGTATCCGTATATAAATATCCTTTATGAACGGTTCCATCATAGGGACTAAAATAATAAGGTTCTCCATTCTCATCGAGCTCAAAAAACATGCGGGAAAATAAACTTGCCCGGAAATAGCAGGAGTAAAAAGTTGCCATTTCTTCTTCTGTTCCTCCCTCTACCAAAATACGGTTAAGATGCTTGTTCCAAGTCTCCCATGCTGCCTGCTTCGTGTCATCAAATGATTTTGAACTTCCCAATTCAACTTCCAGGTTTCGTTCTGCCTGCTCCAGACTAATGTAAGACGAAGCAGTTTTTACCTCAACTTTCACACCGTCATCAAACCGAATCCAGGCACCAGCACCCCGTCCTTCTTTTTCTGTTTCACCCTTCGAATTCTTGCCAGACCTATTTTCCCAGGCTCCGTATTCCAGAATTGGCTGATTAAACTCAACAACAAAATAGCTTTTGAGATTTTTTGGCATCTGCCGACCATTGTGTACAAAACCAATGATCTTATTTTCTCCCGGGAGAATTTTCACGGAACTGAATCCCGTATATCCATCCAAAACCAAATAGGAGCCTTTGCCCTTTGGAAATGAAAAACGAAGATGGGCGCCACGTTCCGTAGGCGAAATTTCAGTGGTAATCTTATTATCTAACTTTACCTTGTAATAGTTTGGCTTGGCAACTTCATTATCGTGACTGAACTTTGCTGCCCGGTCAAATTGATTTAACTCCAGTTTCCCAGTTACAGGCATTAACGAAAACACACAGTAGTCGTTTGTCCAGGAACTACACTGATGTGCCTGTTGAAATCCCCGAATGGAATCTTTTACAAACTGGTACTTCCATCCATCACCGTTCACTCCCGTTTGAGGAGTCCAGGTGTGCATGCCAAAAGGCAATGCTGTGGTTGGATAGGTATTTCCTCTTGTCAATTCAAAACTTGAATTAGTTCCCTGCAAAGTATTTACATACTTCACCAAATCAATTGTTTTTTCAGCTCTCAAAAGGTTGGTGAAAGCAAAAATTAATATTAGTATAAATGATAATTTACGCATGTCTTTATGAAATCAAATATTGGTGGTTGGTTAGGTCTTTGTTTATTCTTCAGATTTGGTAGTTGGTCCATGCACTATTAAAGTACCATCTTCTTTTACTTCCATTGGATCGATAAATACAACACGGTTTTCTCCTGTTTTAGAGGTGCGCCCATGATACACGCACAACTTGGTTTTTCCATTAGGAGAAACAGTAACCATATTATGACCGGTGCCAGTTACAATACCTCCAGCTTCAACATTTTTTTGAAGAACAGGATTATTGGCTGCTTTTTTAAATGGCCCCATTGGAGAATCTGAAGTTGCATATCCAACGGCATAGTTTTTACCACCGAAGAAGTTTGCAGAATACATAATATAGTAGGTGTCATTTTCTTTAAAAATAAACGAACCTTCCGTCCAACGGCGGTTTACTTCACCTGAAGTTACAGAACGGCTTTCCCACTCAGCTTGTACATCGTCCATCGTTACTGGTGGACGCAACATCAACTTAGGCTCACCAATTATTCCTGAAAAGTCAGGTTTCATTTCCACACCATAAACCCAGCTTTCTTCTACAACATCAAATAAACCTTGTTCTTTTGCCCAGGTAGCGACTTCACTTTCAACAGGATTTTTATAACAACAGCGCGAATAATACAGGTATACTTTACCATCTTCAAAAAGTAGATTACCATCAATAACCGGATAGCCAGGATCAAAAATAGGACGGTCAAACAAATCAGTATAAGGTCCGGTTGGTGTATCAGAAACAGCAACTCCAATCCTGAAATTCTCCAACTCATTCGTTGGGTTCTCTCTCCAGTCAGAGCTGAAAAGCAAATAAAACTTACCATCGATTTCATACAACTCGGGAGCCCAGAAATTTGCTATTCCCCATGAATCTTCCGTATTTCCCTGGTATATTCGACCTTCATCCTTCCAATCAACTAAATTCGAAGAAGAATACATTTTGAATCCATCTTTCACGCCTCCGGTTCCAATCATATAGTAAACTCCATCAGAAGCTTTCAGAATGTATGGATCACCAAATTCGACGGGCAATGGATTATTAACCTGCAACTGTTCAGTTGTTTTTTGCTGACAAGCTCCTAATAAAAAAGAAGCAATTAGTAGTAATAGAATTGTGGGTTTAAAACGCATATTTAATTAGTTATTTTAATAATTTCATTCCAAATCCGGGAGCAGAAGAAGGTATTAACTTACCATCCTTTAGTTGATAATTTCCTAAATCGGCATCATCTGAAATACAGGTCACCCCTTCAATGGTACATGTATTTCCATATGCTCCTGCTAAATGTGAAACAGCATTTGTTTTTAGCTGCGATCCCCAGGCATGAGGGGAAGCATACACTTTCATTTTTTCAAGTTCAGGCATTAATTTTCGCCATCCGGTATAGCCAATATCCTGAATGTCGGATAAATGAACATCGATCAGTTTCAACTCCTCTAATTTACGCATATAATTCTGATCCGGAGAAGCTTCTCCATCAGCAAGAAGAGTTTTAATGCCCATCTCTTTCAAAATAGACTTCAGTTTTTGGTAATCCTCAATAGTTTCTCTAAAAGGCTCTTCAATCCAAAACAACTTAACACCTTCAATGCCTTTTAGATATTGAATGAATTCATTCAATGGATAACCGTCATTCCCGTCAACCAAAATTTCGCAATCAGGAAAAGATTCGGCAACCAATTTTGTTACTTCGATATCTCTTTTTATACCGGCAGCTTTTGGCATCCATTTATTGCCACGACCTATTTTTAATTTGAACTGACGATAGCCAATATCATAATCAAACTGACATTCTTTTAAAATGATGTCCAGCCCCATTGTTTTGTTATAAAACGGTGTCAGGTCATCAAAATAAATCATGCCGCTATAGCACTTCGTGGTTTGTGGAGATTTAGCTCCCATCACCTCATAAACAGGTTTATTGAGAATAATCCCTGCCAAATCATGAAGTGCAATATCACAGTAAGCAGCCTGTGGGTCGATTAAACCAACCTCTGGAGCAAATAACTCGGATACTTTCTTTCCAACCAGGTACTCAACAACTTCTTCCTCGGATCTTCCCCACAAAGTCACACCCCAACCTTTTGCGCCCTGCTTGGTAACAAGCTCACAAACGGTCTCGTCGTATCCCCAACCGTGATTGCCTTTGATGGCATTCTTACTCACAAAGCGAGGATATTGAATCCGAACTTTTTTAGTTGAAATTTTTTCAATGGTATGATAGCTTAATTCGCTATCTGCGCTAAGTACAGAAGAGTAACCCATCAGAGGGTTCGACGACAAATAGGCTGCCGCCGCACCACCTGATATTGTTTGAATGAAGCTGCGTCTTCTCATTAGTTAAAAGTTTATTTGAGGAATTACTCCTCCATTGTTAAACTTTTAATTAAGTCAACTTCTTCTTGTTTATATGGAGTTCCATCCGGACGGAAAATTTCATGGAACCAAAGAGGAGGTTCTGATCCGTCAGGAATAGGTTCATTCCAGGCATACTTGGTATTTGATTTTCCAGCTACCAATCCCCAGTTGATTGCACCGATATTTTCTTTCTTCAGAATAGGCATGATATTTTCAAACAAACTGTTGTTTCTTCTGGCCATGTACTCAGTACACACCATGGGACGTCCAATAGTTTTGAGCGTATCAATAGCTGCCTGGTGTTCTTCAGGCCCTTTATAATTGTGGTAAGTAATCACATCTGAATTTTCCACTTGGAACTTGTTTAGATCAGACAAATCCAACTTCCACACTCCGGCAGAAAGCGGTTGCGACGGACGAACTTCCCATCCCCACTCAAATACATTTTTCAATAAAGGCATGGATTTATTTCCATAACTTGAGTTTCCTGGTTCATTGTACAAATCCCAAATGGCAATCCGTTGATCAGCTTTGAACGTAGTTAGCACATCTTTCACATATGCTTCAAGCGTTACTACCAACGTAGAATCTTCATACAACAAATCACCCGGATCACGCACCCAACCTGAGTTGTGAACACCCGGTTTTGGATCGGGCTGTTTACCTGCCTGGTAAGTTGCATTCCAACAGTCATCAAAAAACACAAAAATGGTTTTGATTCCGTGACTGTCAGCAATATCCAAATACTTGCCCATGCGCTCTTTGAAGCCTTCTTTGTCAACTTCCCAAGCCACATGGTGTAAATAAACACGCATGCAATTCATTCCAATACCTTCGGCCCAACCCAATTCGCGGTCAATGGTCTCAGGATCAAAAGACTCGGCTTGCCAGGTTTCCAACTGGTTAATAGCCGTACTTGGATTGAAGTTACAACCACGAAGCCAACCTTGTTCTTCGCCCCAGGCTTTGGCCTGTTCAACAGTCCATATTTTTGCAGCAACTTCCTTTTCTGCAGATTTTGTCTCTGCTTTTTTCGCGCTATTTTGACATGCCGTAAAGATCATTGCAGCAGCCAACAAAATGAATAAAAATTTCTCTTTCATGATTAGTAGTTTATAGTTTGAGTTAATTTACAGGGAATTGAGCAATTCGCAATGTTGTACATCCATAAGGAATCAGTTCAATTTCGTCAATATGGGATTCTCCATTTCGAGGAGGCCATGAGGGAGATGGAATTTTTCCAGCCGATGCCCGCTCGATGGTCCACATAGGCATTCTTCTGCCTTTTGTTTTAATCACGATTGGAGCATTCTCCAAATTCCAGGGATTTAAAGCAATCTTATCGGATACTTCAACTGCTAATTTATTCTTTTCTATTTCGTCTTTTACAATAGCGTAATTCCAGGGAGATTGGGGCATTACTTCCCAAAAAGTATCATCATATTTGTCATTGGTTACTTCCCTCCATTGTTCCTTTATCTTCAAGGCATACACCAATGGTCCGCGCTCAATCCCTACGGAGCTTTCATACCAATAACTATATCGAAAATCAGCAGCTAAATTAAGTTTAACCACATCGCCATTTTTCCATTCCCTGTCAATAATGGCAATCTTGTTTTGAATTGTTGGCTGGATACTTTTTCCATTTACTGAAATCGTGGCATTTTCGCACCACTCAGGAATACGTAAATGAAAAGGGAACTTGATCGTACCATCCATTTCAACTGCAAATTGGATATCTTCCTTAAATGGATAATCCGTTGTTTCAGTAATTGAAATTTCCTTCCCGTCAGCCACCTTTGCAGTTACTGTTGATGGTCCGTAAACCAAAGCAGCAATTCCATTATCCGATGTTGCATACCACAGATTTTGAACAAACTTTGGCCATCCCTGATGCATATTCGTCAAACAACAAGGATAACCCGTTGTCGTTCCAAACACCAGTCGTCCGGTATGATCATCATGAAAATTACGACTTTCATCGGTTACAGTAACCTGATTCACTTGTTGGAAATACTGTTTGCGCATATAGTCGTCCGTACTTTGGGTTGGCAAAACGTTATAAGCCAGTTTCTCCAAATAATCAGCATAATACACATCGCCTGTTATTGGAAGCATACTTTCAAAACAATACATCATCTCAACAGCCGAACACAATTCCGACCCTTGAGTTGGATCATTACCATGAAGACGCTCATCTCCACCATACATCCCATTAACAAAACCATGGCAATCTTTAAGTGCCTGAAGCCCTGATTTTACGGCTGACAGGTATTTTTGTTCCTGTTTTTGCTGATAATAAATTACGGGTTCCTTCAGCCCCTGAGCTACATTTACACAATGTAAATGAGGAGTTGGATTTAAGCGACGAATAGTATTATCTGTGAATACCTCTGTCCAATTATAGGTTTGCTTATGAATGATTTCGGCCAATTCCAACAGAAACTGATCGCCGGTAATATTGTACAGCCAATAAACAATCGCCAAATTGTCCCCTCCACGCCGGTTGGCCCAAAAGGTCACATAGCCAAGTTCATTCACCGGCAACATTTTTAACTGGTAGCGAAAGTAGCTCGTCATCAACTTGATCACCCGCTCGTCTTGCGTAGCAGTATAATATTGCTGAAGCACTTTAAGCATGACCATTTTTGGCCACCAATCTTCCCGCATTCCTTGTTGTGTACCTGGAATCTGCTCATAACCTTCGGGCAAAGGGAGCGGTCCAAAATACCCATCTTCCTGTTGATTGCGAATACTCCATTCAATCCATTTCTGAGCTTTGTCTTTCAGTTGTTCATCATCCAGAATATATGCCAACGGCACCAATCCATCGATCCAATATGGACCACGCTCCCAACCATCTCCAGTGCCACCAAGCCAGCCATTATTGTCACCACAAACAATGCTATAAACGCTATCCAGGTGGCCCGTTAATCCATTGCGTTGAATCTCCAACATTTTGCGCAACATCCCCTGAGGTTTTATGGCTCCTAAAGGAAGCGCAGTGTAAGGTTGTGCAACGAGCGGTGATTGATTGGTAATATAATGAGAATTGCGCTTACTCTTAGCAAAAAGAGAAGCGCAAATCACGAGTATCGAAATTGTAAAAAATAGTTTTTTCATACGTTTAGTTAGTTCTTTTCAATTCATGTGTTACTCTCCAGTAGTTTGTTCAATCTCAACTTCACCAGATGGACGATTAATCGGTTTACCAGCAGAAATTGCATTGCCAAAATTAGGAGTACCATCCGAGTTCCACGTGAAAGGTTGCATACGAACATCCCTGTTCCATCCTGGCTCAGTAGATTTCTTTGAATGATAAATAATCCAGTCTTCCGTTTCATCAGGTGATTTCACAAACGAGCAATGACCTACTCCATAGACAGCAGAATTCCCCTGGAAAACAGGTCCTTTCTTTGTCCAATTATCAGGGTTAAGCGGATCTGCATTTGTATCATTTAGCTGCAACATTCCTTGTCTGTATTCGACCAACCATGACTCACGGCATGAATAAATTACAAAAACCTGATCTCCTTTTTTGAGAACCTCAGCACCTTCATTCAAATTTAATGGGCCTCCAGTCTCCCAGCTTTCTTCGGGAGAGGATAATAACACTCGGGTTCCCTTCAATGTATATGGATTCTCCATTTCCTGGATGTATAAATGCTGTGGAGTCGCATCGGTATCGACTTGTTCTTTCCACCCTGACCAGATTGCAAAAAGTTTTCCCTGATGTTCAAAAACGGTCATGTCAATTGCCCAAACATTTGTTTCAGGATCATCTGGATTATCTCCGGTGTAAAGTATGCCCATATCTTCATAATCGCTAAAAACATCTTCAGTTTTTGATCGAAGCACACCTGTTCTTTGATGAATAAATGGAGGTCCTGAAACACCTGCAGCATAATACACATACCAATGGCCATCGATATAATGTATTTCAGGAGCCCAAACACAATTCTTATTCCATCCGGTTGCCGGTGCTCTCCAAATTGTTTCCAACTCTCCCTTTTTAGTCATGTACTTAGAGCGGGAAACAATAATCGAGTTATTTGCCGAGTAGCAGTATACATAATCATCTCCTTGTTTGGTTAACCATGGATCTGCACCATTCCAAACCGGATTTGTAAAAGTCTCACTTACTGCACTTTCCCCAATCACTTCTTCTTTCTCACCACACCGTGCAAACGACACCAATGCAACAAGTAACAGCGTAATAATTCTCATTTTCATCTCTTATTTGCTTGAATATTAATTAAGTCATCAGACTTATTTATTGTTTGAATTTTCCTTGCAATATTGGATCAAACGAACCAAATCATCAACCTTTAGCAAGTCAATAGCTTCCTTATCGACAAATGCCTCAACAAGCTTTTTATCTACTTTGTAAATCTTACTTAGTTGCTTTGAAAAGGCTAAATTTTTATACGTATTTCCATCTTTCAAATAAAAAAGATGATTAGGATCCAGATCAAAAATTTCTTTTTGTTCCAGATTAGACGATTGCATATCATATCCTCTGGCTAGTTTTTCAACGGTCGAGACATTCGAAGCTTGAGATACTCCTCCAAATGAAGTTTCCTTCCCTTTTGAACGAAGTTGATACCGGTTTCTCTTGTAAAGAGTTATCCCTGCAGTATCAATCTTCTCAAGAAAAATATCATTTTGAAACCAAATGAAAATTTTATCGGAAATTTCTACCCGATCAACAGTTTCAACGTTTGCAAGTGCCATGATTTTTCCATCCTCTTTAAAAATCATTTGTTCTTCAAATGAATCATAATTGAGATTGGCTTTGATATGAGCACCATTTTTTAAAATGACCGTTCCAATTGTGAAATCCTTAAAGACCATCCCATTTCTCCGAGATTCAGGATTTCCCATGATCGAACTAATGAAAAGAAGTAAAGAACAAATAACAATTTTCATGATGGATAGAATATGATGATTAAACAATATCTTACAACTAGAATACAGTCAAAGCAAGATTTTTACTCATCCCAAAATTGCCATTCCCTCTCAATAGTTACTTGCTATAGTTTAAATCTCACACCAGAATCTGACTTCTGGTATGAGATTTTGTATCTATTCACTTTTCCAGCAATTTAATAAAATATCCACAAACCACTCAGTGAACCTGAAATCCTTCGTGCAATATATCTGGCTACTTGTACCAGTCAGTCATCCACGTTTCACCATTGTTCACCCGGCATGTGCATACGCACATTTTGCAAAGTGTACTTTTTCAGTCCGTGGCATTCTAATTTTTATTCAGTGATAAAAAAACAGCTACATCCAGCAGTTCAGTTTTTATTTTCTTATCCGAGCTAACTGAAATAACGTTTTTCCCTTTTACAAGCATGTCCGATTCGTTATCATAAAAAGGGAAGAACTCGATTCCCGGTTCACCTCCCTGTGTACTCATTTTAGTCTTTCTAAAAAGCTTGCCGTTAATCCTGATTTCGCAACCAGTAAATCCTTTCAACGACACAACCAATTCGTTGGGTATCTCTTCAAGTTCAAAAGTTTTACTGATTTCAAACGGAGCTTTCATCTGGGTTTTTACCGGAATAAATTCATTAGTTTCACCAGCAGGCAAACGAACAGTCTCAGCTTTTGACGATTCCCATTCAGAGCTAAAAGGAATTACCGTTTTTAATTCTGGAGGCGAATACAAACCTTCATTTATTTCCTTCATGACTTCCGGTTTAATTTTTGAAACCTTTCGATCGTAAGTCAAATAGCCATTCAACTCATGCTCAACATCTGAGATTTGCGTATATACCAACGCATCACAACCTCCACCTGCGTTCAAACAACGGATTGATTCGATAAACTTCCGATAGGCTTCTTCAAAAGCTTCTGGTGAACCGTAAGTATGCCTTCCTGCTTCAACTTCAAAACTATAATTATCAACAGGAATGTAATTCTGATGATTCTTTTTCTCTGGTTTGTTCGTGTCAGAATACCAAGTATGTCCGGGAATGGCAAGATTAACTCCAGCAGCTTCGCCTATTACCAAGGCGCGTTTCCCTTTCAACTTGAAATCTGCAGCATTGTTTCGCGGGTAGAACGTATAGTCATGAATATCCACGATATCTCCTACAGGATAGTCATCCCATCCGCTAGCACAATTTATTAATCTCGATGGATCATACTGATCAATCCAGTTGGTATAAAATTCAGTGTTGTGCTGACTCCAACCTTCGTTGAAAACAATCCACATTACAATAGACGGATGGTTATACAACCAATCAACCATTGACTTATATTCGGCATGCCACTGTTTTGCTGCAGCATCATCAACATTTTGTCCGTACTTTGGCATACAAGTCATGTCCTGCCAAACCAGAAGACCAAGTTTGTCAGCCTGATAATACCAGCGGTCGGGATGGGTTTTGATATGAACCCTAACCATATTGCAACCAATACTTTTCAGGTATTCCAAATCATATTTAATTGCTTCTTCCGTTGGAGGAGTCAAAACTCCGTCGGGCCAGTATCCTTGATCAAGCGGACCATATTGAAAGACTTGTTCGTTGTTCAGATAAATTCGCTGAAATCCATCGGACGCTTTTTTAATTTCAATCTTCCGCATTCCGAAGTAGCTATTTACCTCATCAACAACTTTCCCCTGATCTTTTACAAAAACTTTCAGATCGTATAAAACTGGGAAAGATGGAGACCAAGCTTCAAAACCTTTCATTGGTATATCGAAATCAGTTCCTGGAGTACCTGCGGTTTCAGTAATCATTTTCCCATCTTTCCAAACCTGAGCCAATACATTTCCCTCTGAATTTCTTGTTTTTACATTCAGACGAAGGCTTGCCTGATCATACTGCGGAGTAATCTTCAGATTCTCAACAGAACCATCAGATACAGGTTCCATCCAAACAGTTTTCCAGATTCCACCAGTAGGTTGATAACGAAACCCTTGTCGATTTTCAGGCATGATTTGTTTGCCTATCGCCTGACACTGGTTTTCCGTTGCATCCCACACGCAAACATTAAGTGTGTTTTCCCCACTTTTTAGGTAAGACGTAATATCGTAACTAAACGGGTCGTATCCTCCACGATGCTGGCCAATCCGCTTGCCGTTTACATACACACTGGTTTCCCAATCGGATGATTCAAAATGAAGCAGTACGTTTTTGCCTTTCCATGTTTCAGGAATTTTGAATGAACGCTGATACCACAATATTTCGTTGTACCGTAATATATGGCCAACTCCAGATAATGGCGCATCAATAGAGAAAGGTACCAGAATATCACCAGTCCATTTGTCCGGTATTTCACCGGTAGTCCAACTGCTTGCAGTTGTCAATCCCTGCACCGGTTCAAAGTCAACTGATTTTATGGTATAGTTCCATAAACCATTTAAGTTCATCCACTCTTCTCTTTCCATCTGCGGGCGCGGATATTCAGGAAGTGGATTCGCAGGGTTTACCTTCTCGGTCCAAGGTGTCATTAATTTGTCGCCGACAGGTTTCCAGCTCTGCGAAAACGATATACCGGCGACAAATAATAATATACTAGCAAATAATGCTCTTTTATTCACAATTGGGATTTATTTCTTTTCCAGCAATTTAATGAAGTAACCACCAACTACAGAACGGGCCTGAAATCCAACCTGCTTTGCACTTGGTGTTTCATACCAGTCGGTCATCGGTACGCGGTCCGGAGTCTCTGTCACAAAATCATGCAGCGGTGAAATAAACTTCTGGAAAGTCTCCTTGTCCTGGGCCAGTGTCGCTGTCCAAACCACCCAGTCACTCTTTGTATATGTTCTACGGTTATCCAATGGCAAACCATACTTGTTTTGCTTGGTCAGGTAATAAGCAATCTCGGTCTGGGCTACTTCTTCAGGGAAGATTCCAAGGTTCATCAGTTTATCCCATACAAGGTTGTACTTCTGGCTCCAGGTTCCTTCCTGGTCAAAGGTCAAACGATAGTGGTCACCATCATCGGCCATTTTCATCCATTCCTTTGCCATCTCTTTGGCCTTGCCTGTATATTCAGCGGCTACGTCATCCTTACCTAGCATTGCTGCCAGTTTTCCATAGCTCGCAATTCCCATAATCGCTTTTACCGACAAGTTCACATTGTGGGCAAAGTGACCCGCAAAGTCATCGGTACACAGTTGATTCTCAGGATCCAGTCCGTTCTCCAACAGGTAGTTCGACCAGGTAGTCAAAACATCCCAGTGTTTGGCTGCATAGTCTGCATTGCCTTCTGCCTCAGCAATGGCGGCTGTAAGAATGACCATGTTTCCACATTCCTCAACAGGCATATCGCCACCGTAAGTCTGCCCGTTTGCTTTTGGATAAGTACCCACATCATGTGCAGCAAAGGGCTTCGTCCATTTTCCACTTTCTGAATAGTAGAAAATGGGGTTCAACATCCCTTTTAACATGTCAGGGTTATATTTCAGGTACATTGGGGCTGATGGATAAGTCACATCTACAGTTCCGATAGAACCGTTACTAAAGTTCTCTTTTGAAAGGAACAGGATATTTCCTTCAGGATCTTTTACCAGTTTGTGCGCAGCAATTGACTGACGGAAAGCAAGCACACACAGGTCGGCATATTCCTTACCTCCCGCGGCAACAGTTTCTTCCCACAGCTGGTTGTCAAAATCGGCACAACTGTTCATGATCTGGTCATGTTCGGCCACTGCCAGTTCCATCGCATCGTCAATGCTCACGGTTCCTTCTTTGGTCCACCACGCTTTCAGGTT
>NZ_JBQYLI010000028.1:0-40157 GCF_052690465.1 Sunxiuqinia sp. A32 | reverse complement strand
CTAAAAATAGAACCAGGAAAAAACCAAATGAGAAAGAAAAAAAAACCGTCCCAAAAACTTGTTTTGAGACGGCCTCACAGAGTAAAGAAGAAAATTTGATAGAAGCAATCACATATCTAATTATAGTTATCTTCTTTTTTTGAGAAAATCAATTTATTTAAGTTCTTTGTGATTCCTAGAATACCTAACTATGGTAGAGCTATTAAATCGCAAGTTGAGAGAAGGTGATACAGATTCTTTCTCAGATCTATTTAAGCAAACTCATCCTCGCTTAATGGGATATTGCAGCCTATTTATTAAAGACAAAAAAGAAGCTGAAGATCTCGTACAAGAGTGCTTTTACCATCTATGGGAAAACAGGCAGAAAATTGATTTAATGAAATCAGTTGAAAGTTTGCTTTTTGTTTCGCTACGAAATAGGTGTTTAAATTATTTGAAGGAACATTCTCGTTATTCATTTAATTCTCTGAACGAAGGAGTTGTTCCCAATGAACTTCAATATTTGTATCAATTGGATTTTATGGAGCAGCGGGAACTTTCTTTGGAAGAACAATTGGTGTCTGCTTTAAATAATGCAATTAATAGGCTCCCGGAACGTCAGAAAGAGATACTTGTAAAATGTAAGATCGAAGGTCGAAAACAAAAGGAAGTTGCTTCTGAACTTGGAATAACGATTAAAGCAGTCGAAAAAAGTTTGGTAAAATCTAAGACTCACTTGAAGAACGATCTTATGCATCAATTTCCTGAGCTTGTTTTAATTATTTCATTTTTACTTCATTAAATCAATCTGTCAATCTTTCCGTTTGGTTCTGATTTTTAAGAATTGGCTGGTATCTCTCTTGAATATATCTAAATAATCAAATTTCTTTTCAATCAAGGGGGTAGGGTTTTTAAAGTTTTGTTGTACTCTTTGTTGTAAAAAAACATAGATGGAAGCAAAAGTAAAAAAATACCTGGCAGGGGTGGCGTCTGATGAAGAATTGAAAGAAGTTCTTCATTGGCTTGAGAATGAAGACAACCAAGTCATTTTTAAAAATATTAAGAATGAATGGAAATCAAAAAATGCAATAAGTGATGTGTCACTATACACGATAAACGAGTTAGACAAGTTTAGATCAAGATTACTGAAAGCGAAGGACACAAAGATTAAGACACTTACTTTCCTTCAAAATTTATACAAGTATGCAGCAATCATTCTATTGTTAATCACACTGGGTGGCATTTTCTACTATAACTTATCTCCAGATAAAGCATCGCTGGTTTATAATACAGTAATTGCTGAGAACGGGCAAATTTCCAAAGCAGTATTGCCAGATAATACGGTGATCTGGTTGAATTCTGGTACGACTATAAGGTATAGTAATCAGTTTGGAGTGGAAGATAGGAATGTAGAGTTGAATGGTCAGGCATACTTTGATGTAACCAGAAATGAAGATTTACCCTTCATTGTATCTTGTGACGAAATTAATGTAAAGGTTCTTGGAACTCAGTTCTCAGCTGAGTCGTATAGTGAACAAAGTGAAATTAATGTGGTACTTGTAAAAGGGTCCGTTGAATTAGTGGCAAAAAATTGTAAAGATGCTTTTGCTAAACTTAAACCAAGTGAGATGCTTGTTTATACAAAAGCGGATAACAAGTATGAGATCAACACTGTGGTCGCTGAGAAATATACATCGTGGAGGGAAGGGGTCATTCATTTTTATGACACGCCACTAAAAGATGTTGTCGCGAAATTATACAAACGATATAATCAAAAAATTGAATTGTCGCCAAATTTGGAAGATTACCATGTTACATTTTCAATTCGGAATGAAAAATTTGAAGATGTATTAAATGTCTTGGCAGCGATTTCACCTTCAAAAGTTTATCAGAAAGGAGATATTGTATATGTAGAAAAGAAATAAAAAAACAGGAAAGTGCGCTAACACTTTCCTGTCAATAACTCTTCACTGCAATGAAGAGGATTATTTTAATAAATAACTAATACAAATTTATGAAAAAAGATTGTAAAATCAGGGATAGGTATATTCCTGACATCTGGTATCAGATGCGTAAAATTATTATTACCATGAAGCTATCAGTTCTTATTTTTTTACTAAGTCTTGTTTCGGCAAGTGCAAGTGTTTTTAGCCAAAATTCAAAACTAAACCTTGAATATAAAGATGCTACCGTTAAACAAGTTCTTAGTGCTATTGAAGATCAAAGTGAATTTCGATTTGCTTTTAGTTCAGAATACCTGGATCTGGATCGAAAGGTTTCAGTAAGTATTGAGAATGAATCTATCTCTGAAATTCTTGAAAGCATTTTTAAAGAAACGGATATTAAATATTCTATCAAAGACAGGGTTATTATTCTGTTTAAAGAAGGTAATGGGAATGGAAATGTGCAGCAATCTCATTCTGTTACAGGGAAAGTGACAGATGCGAAAGGTGCTCCATTGCCTGGTGTGACAATTGTGATTAAAGGCACAACTCAAGGGACAATTACCGATTTTAACGGTAGTTATTCACTTGCGAATGTTCCCGGAGACGGCACCTTGACTTTCTCCTTCGTTGGTATGAAAACAGAAGAAATTCTTATTGGAGGCAAGTCGGTAATAGATGTTGTTTTACAAGAAGATGCCATTGGATTGGAAGAAGTGATCGCCATCGGTTACGGATCGGTTAAAAAAAGTGATTTGACGGGGTCTGTGGGGTCAATCAATTCAGAGGAGTTAAATTCTACGCCAGCTCTTCGGTTGGATCAGGCAATAAAAGGTAAAATTGCAGGTTTACAGGCTGTCCCAACTTCTTCAGATCCTGGAGCTCAAACTTCTATACGGATTAGAGGAAGTAATTCAATTTCTGCGAATAATGAACCTCTTTTCGTTGTTGACGGCTATATCGGTGGCTTTAGTTTAAATGACATTAACATGGATGATATTGCTTCTATAGAGGTGCTGAAGGATGCTTCTGCAACCGCGATATATGGATCAAGAGGTTCGAATGGGGTTATTCTGATTACAACAAAACGGGGAAAAGAAGGAGGCGCTAAAATTACTTATGATTCCTATATTTCATTTCAGTCTCCTTCCAGGTATATCCCTGTAATGGATGCAAGTGAATTTGCAGCTTTTCAAAATGAATTAAAGGGGTCTGAAATGTATCCCAATCCTTCATCTTACGGAGAAGGCACCGATTGGGCAAAGGAAGTGTATCGTGAAAATGTACCAATGACCAGCCATACGCTATCCATCTCAGGAGGTGACAATAAAAATAAATATTTTATCTCTGGAAACTATTTTGATCAGCAAGGAATTTCAATTAATAGTGGGCTTAAACGTTATCATTTTCGAATAAATACAGATCATCAGATTTCGGACAAACTGAAAGTAGGAAATTCCTTGATTGTCAGTAGAAGAAAGTATAAACCCGGTTCTTTTGGAACAGGAATAAAAAATATTATTGGATGGGACCCAACATTACCTGTATATGACAGTAACGGCAACTATACAACTCAATATCAACTAGCGGAAATTAGCTATGATAACCCGGTTGCACTTGCGAAATTGTCAATTGACAATACAACAACCAATAAAATTTTAGGGACGGTTTACGGTGAATATGAAATAATTGACGGATTAACTTATAAATTGAATCTTGGGGCAAATCTTCAGAATGGTACACGTGAAAGGTATGAACCCTCCACTTTATATACTCAAGCGGTTTATCAAGGTACAGCAACTATTAACAACAACGAAACGCTGGATCTGATTGTAGAAAATACCTTGAATTATTCAAAAGACTTCGGAAAGCACAGTGTTAGCGCATTAATTGGATATACAAGGCAAACCATTGAATCGAAATCAAGTATGGTTCAGGGAAGAGGCTTTGTGTCAGACGCATTTACATTTAATAATTTAGCCGCAGCGGCAGAAAGATCTGATGCCAATTCAAATTTAACTGAAAGCGGACTCGAATCATATATTTTCAGAGCTAACTACGGATTTGCCAATAAATATCTATTCACAGCATCCGCAAGATTGGATGGAGCATCAGTATTTGCTGCAAATAACAAATGGGGACTTTTTCCGTCTGCAGCAATTGCATGGAAAGCTGGACAAGAAGATTTTATCAAAAACCTTAACTTTTTTGATAATTTAAAATTACGGGTCAGTTATGGGCAATTGGGAAATCCGGGGCTTAATCCTGGAGCATCATTAACTAAATTAGCCCCTGGAGGCAATAACTATATACTTGGTACAGACCAACACCTCATATCAGGGATTGCTGCCAATTATCTGGGAAATCCTGATCTGAAGTGGGAAAGTACCAATCAATTTGATCTTGGAATTGATGCTTCATTCTTTAATAATCGCCTTCAGGTAACTGCTGATTACTACGATAAAACCACGAAGGATTTACTTGTGGGTGTCCCACTATTATGGCTAACTAGTTTCGAGTCTGTGTTAACAAACTTTGGAACCGTTTCCAATAAAGGAATTGAATTTTCATTGACATCTATTAATATTAATCGGAATGATTTTAAGTGGGAAACTAATTTCAATATATCAACAAACAAGAACGAAGTAGTAAGTATTATTGCTCCTGAAGGATATATACTGAACAATGAATTTACCTGGAGTGGAGCCTCTGGAATTATTCAGGAAGGTGAACCTATTGGAACTTTTTATGGTTTGGAACAGGATGGAATTTGGAATACCCAGGAAGAGATCGATGAGTCGGGCTTAAGTGGTTTTGCTGTTTTCCCCGGAGGTAAACGCTATAAAGATGTCGATGGCGACAAGGTTATCAGTGAAACTTTGGACCGTAAGATTATTGGTCATGCTGACCCTGATTTCTTTGGAGGACTTAGCAACAGGTTGTCATACAAAGCATTTGATTTGTATGTGTATTTCTCATTTGTGGTAGGAAACGAAATTTATAATGAATCCGGAAGATTGCTAGAGCAAGCTTTAGATAACAACGTTTACAGAAAATTTGTAGACAGATGGACGCCAGATAATACCACCACAAATATTCCATCAGCAGAAGGATTTACAAGACCAATGAACGTTTCAAATTCAGGTTTCGTTGAAGATGGTTCTTTTTTAAGATTGCAGGATATCCGCTTATCATACAACATTCCTGTTGAAAGAATAAATTGGTTGAATTCAGCTCAGGTTTACGTTGCCGGGAATAATTTGTTGTTGTTTGATAGCTATAGCGGTTATGACCCTGAAATTAGCAGGGGAACTGACAATACCAAAAGAGGATATGATCATTCTCAGGATCCATCGTTAAAATCCTATACCATTGGAGTAAAACTTGATTTTTAAAACACTAAATTACTGATCATGAGAAATTCACTTAAAATATTAATCTTTACTAGCATACTAACTAGTATTCTATTTACTTCCTGTAAAGACATACTTACTGAAGATCCTCAGAGTTTTTTGTCTCCCGAGAATTTTCCAAAAACTGAGAAAGATGCAATTGCCGCAACTACTGCTGCTTACTCAAAATTATTCTCTAGCGCAAGGGAATTTTATGTTTCGTTTATCCCTAGTGATTTTACATTTCAGGGGTTTCACAACAAAAGGCCATTAACCTATTTTGTTGGTTTGAATGGATTTAATGCCGATTGTAACTCATTGTGGCAGGAAGCTTATGGAGGTATTTCGAGATGTAATACAGCAATTGACTATATTCCTCTAATTGAAGACATGGACGAAACGCTTCAAAAAAGATTGGTGGCGGAGGCAAAAGCTTTACGTGGCTATTATTATTTTGGGCTTGTTCGAAAATATGGTGATGTGCCGATTGTTGACAAAGTACTTGATGGAGCAAATGCTCTTAAAGGAATAACCCGTAAGCCAGTTAGTGAAGTGTATGCATTTATTGAACAAGATTTGAAAGAGGCTATTCCTGACTTACCTGATTCGTATGACAATTCAGAAAAAGGAAGGGTCACAAAATGGGCTGCTGCAGGAATTCTGGCAACAACATATTTAACAGAGAGAAAGTGGGCATTGGCCATTGAACAATGCGATGCAATTATTAATTCCGGGAAATTTGGACTTGTCGCAGATTATAACAAATTGTTTGGATGGCAAAACGAACATCAATTATTCCCTGACAAAGATGGGGCACTGGTAAACGAAAATATTTGGGATATTCAGTTTACTTATGACGAAAGAGGTAGTACAGTTACCCAACAAACCGGGTCTCGTGATAAAAGAGTTGGAGGAAATTCACATTTTTATGGAGGCTTCGAGAATATGATGCCTCTTCCGGAATTTGGCGATTGGTTTGAACCTGGAGATAAGAGAAAGGCTATTAGTTTCGTAGAGAGTATCGATGTTGGTGAACCAAACGGTATTATTGTTCTCAGTTCTCCTACAACTCCGGGGGCAGGTCCTATAAGTGGCAAATACCAAAATGCAGATTCAGGTGTTTTGCCAATTCCGGGTAATAGTCCAAATAATCAATATGTTGTTCGATATGCCGATGTTCTTTTAATGCGGGCAGAGGCTGAAAATGAGCTAAACGGTCCTGCAAATGCCTACCAATTTATTAATCTCGTGCGGGAACGTGCGGGAATAACACCTCTCTCAGGGTTAAGTAAAGAGGAATTCACGACGGCTCTCAGAAAAGAAAGAGCTACGGAATTGAGTTTTGAAGGTCATCGCAGGTACGATTTGCTAAGATGGGGAATTTTTGTTGAATCGATCCGAAATTCAACCTCTCCAATTTTAGAAATACCCAGGGAGAATATTCAGGATTACAATGTGCTTTTACCAGTTCCAAATAATGAGATTGCAGCTTCTAACGGAAGTTTAGAACAGAACCCAGGCTATAATTAAAAGGCAATACTTTGGGAATGTCAAAAAACTCTGGATCAATCAGCCAGAAAAAGTATTTGACATTCCCTTTTTTAACAATCGGGAATCAGAATGACAAAATCAACTTCTATACTATTACTATTGCTGCTTTTTACAACCCCATTATTATCAAAAGAAAAGCCAAATATATTGTTGGTCTTTATTGACGATATGGGCTATGGTGATTTAGCTTGCTATGGAAACAATGAAGTAAAAACGCCAAACATCGACAAGTTAGCGAGTGAAGGAATTCAATTTAACCAGTTTTATTCAAATGCACCAATCTGTTCGCCTTCGCGGGTGGCAATAACAACAGGGCAATATCCATCAAGGTGGGCAATCAATACAATTGTTGCATCAAGAGAGAAAAACAGGGAAAGAGGAGTTAGCGATTGTCTTAGCTTAAAAGCTCCAACAATTGCTCGTGAACTTTCTGCAAATGGCTATTATACTGCGCATATTGGGAAGTGGCACATGGGAGGCGGACGAGATATTGGCGATGTCCCTTTGATTACAGAGTACGGCTTTGATGAATCAGTCACTCAGTTTGAAGGGTTGGGTGAACGATACCTGGCAACGTACGAAACTTTGGATTTGGGTGGAGATAGCACCAGGAATCTGGAGAAATGGTCTGCGGCATTGGGAAGAGGAGAAATACATTGGGAAAATCGATATATGATTACAGGAAAATTTGTTGACAGGGCAATTCAAGCAATTGAAAATGCTCAAAAAGCAGATAAACCTTTTTACATTAACCTCTGGCCTGATGATGTTCATACCCCAAACGAACCTTCCCCAACTAACCGTAGAGACGGTAGTAAACATGCTTTTTTCAATGGGGTGGTAAACGAATTGGATGTGGAACTGGGACGGATTTTTGACTACATCAAAAACAACAAGGAGTTGGCAGAAAACACGCTTGTTATTGTAACCAGTGACAATGGCCCGGAAAAGGGAATTGGTTCTGCAGGAAACTTGCGAGGGCATAAGTTCGCACTTTATGAGGGTGGAATACGTGAACCATTTATTGTTTGGTATCCACCGAAAATTAAAGCTAACAAACAAGGAACCATCAATACCGAGAGTGTAATTGTTGCAATGGATTTACCGCCAACTATTTTATCAATTGCAGGAATAAATTACGATGAAATTAAGTTTGATGGGATCGATGTTAGTCCTATCTTGTTAGGAGAAAAAAGTGCAATACGCGAACAACCGGTCATGTGGAGAAGACCAACGGATCATGATATTAAAAATGGCGTTGACTTTCCGGATATGGCAATTCGGCAGGGAGATTTCAAATTATTAATCAATTTTGATGGTACGGGGGTCGAACTTTATAACATTAAAAATGATGAAGCCGAAACGACAAATTTGGCAACTAAATATCCTAAGATCGTAAACGAACTAAAAGAAAAAGTATTTGAATGGCATGTAAAGGCAATCCCGGCAAATAAATAGAAAATCTGAATTTATCTCTACAGAAATGAAACTAAATTGGAGAAAGACACGATTATCACTTTTTATAATCATCTTGATTTGTAGTACCCTATTTTCAAAAGCACAGCAAGATGAAAAAGAGTTCTATACAAACCCAATGTCAAATATCACACAAATTGGTGACCCGTTTGTATTGCAACATGGCGATAAATACTACATGTACTGTACCTCAGAGTCCAGTATAAAAGAAGGGTTTTATGTATGGACCTCGCCAGATTTGGTGAATTGGGAGAAACAAGGATTGGCTTTATCCAATAAAACGCCTGGAGTATTGGGAATTGATCGTTTTTGGGCACCCGAGGTTGTAGAATACAAAGGTGAATTTTATATGACCTACAGCGCTGGAGATACCGATGGTATTTTGAAATTGTGCCTTGCTGTGAGTGACGATCCGCTTGGTCCATTTAAGAATTATCAATCACCTTGGTATAAGCATGATCTTGCACATATTGATGCCACTATTTTAATTGATGGTGAAAAAGCATACACCTATTTTGTGAGGGATTGTAGTACCAATATTATAAATGGCAGAAAAACCAGTCAGATATTTGTCGCACAGTTAAGCAATGATCTCAAAACGTTTGTGACTGAACCAAAACAGGTGATAACTCCAGATCAGCCATGGGAAGATATCAACGGAACCAGGTTGTGGAACGAAGGGCCATTTGTACAAAAATATAGCGGTAAATATTATATGACTTATTCAGCAAACGGCTTTAACACAAATGAGTATTGTGTTGGATACGCAACTGCTGATAATCCGCTTGGTCCATGGACAAAAGCAAGTGAGAACCCGATCTTGAAAGCTAATATTGACATCGGAGTTTCCGGCCCGGGACATAATAGTTTCGCATACTCTCCGGATGGAACTGAATTATTTATCATTTATCATACTCATACTTTTCCTGATAAACCCAGCGGTAATCGAACAATGTATATCGACCGGGCTTATTTTAAAGAAGGGAAAATGATTATTGACGGTCCAACTAAAAGTCCTCAACCTTATCCAAGTAACAAAAATCAATAAAAAATAAGATATAGATATGTATAATATTAAACGAATTATTCTACTAATTGCGATCCATATTATTGGTTTCGTATTTATAGTTCAGGCATCCGACAAAACCGCAAAAGGGAAGCCTAATATTTTGATTTTTTTGGCAGATGACTTAGGTTATGGAGATGTTGGTTTTCATGGCAGTGATATACAAACACCTAATATTGATAGATTAGCTGATGAAGGAGTAAAATTGGAGCAGTTTTATTCTTGTCCCATGTGTTCTCCCACCCGCGCAGGATTGATGACTGGACGTTATCCAATTCGTTTTGGACTGATGCGTGCGGTGGTTCCGCCTTATCGCGATTTCGGCCTTTCAACTGATGAAGAAACGGTTGCAGATATGCTTGCAAAAGCCGGATATAATTATCGTGGAATCATTGGCAAGTGGCATCTGGGACACCGTCAACAGAAATGGTTGCCTACCAATCGGGGATTTACTTATTTTGAAGGCTGCCACAACGGAGCAATCGACTATTTTGACCGGTTCAGAGACGGAACACTTGACTGGCACATTAACGAACAGCCTTCTGAAAAAGAAGGTTATACGACAGATTTGATTGGAGAGGCGGCAATTAACTTCATTGAATCTGTGCCAAAAGAAGAGCCTTTCTTTTTGTATGTTCCATTTACTGCGCCACACTCACCTTTTCAGGCAAAAGAGGAAGATATGGAAAAGTATCCCAACAGAGAAGGAGCAAAAAAGACCTATGCAGGAATGGTTGACTGTCTGGATCAAAACATTGGTAAAATATTGAAGGCCGTGAAGGAAAGAGGGCAAATGGATAATACATTCATCCTGTTTTTTAGTGACAATGGCGGAGTTCTTAAAGTTTCCAGCAATGGAGAACAAAGAGGGGCAAAGTTAACACCTTACCAAGGTGGAATTCGCGTGGTGGCGGCAGCACACTGGCCAGCGGGTGGCATCTCTGGAGGTAAAGTGAGTATGGAACGCATGGGATATATTGATGTATTCCCTACTTTGATGACAGTGGCCGGATACAATGTAAATCCCAAAAATAATCTGGATGGAATAAATATACTGGATGCTATTAAGGGCAGAAAATTGAGCGATCGGGCATGGTTTACTTATGAAGATCAAGGTAATGAAAAGATTGAGAAAATTGCCATCAATAATGATCAATGGAAACTTGTAGTTCATCGAAGTGCTCCGGATTCTGAGAAGAATTCCTGGGAAAACGAATTGTTCAGAATTGCTGATGACCCCAAAGAAGAAACAGATTTATCAACTCAAAATAAATCAGAATTGGAAGAATTATTAAAAGAACTGGATTCCTTCTACAAGTTAAAATCGGATAACCAAATACCAAGATATTCAGTGAAGGGCAATTATACAGAACCTGTTCTAATCCCGAACTGGCAACCTACAAAATAATTCATCACTATAAATGAAATAATATGAAGCAGATACTAATAATAAGTTTTATTTTCATATTGGCTTATGGCTGCAATCAAAAAGAAAAAAACACAACAGAAGTTACTACTCCCAATGTCGCCATCATATTCATTGATGATATGGGTTATGGCGATTTAAGCTGTTATGGAGATACGATTGTGAAGACTCCAAATATTGATGCGTTGGCAGATAAGGGAGTTCGGTTTACAAATTTCTATGTGAACTCACCCATTTGTTCACCTTCACGTGTTGCTTTGAATACCGGTACCTATCCGATGCGGCATAAGATCCACTCGTACATTGCCAGCTCAAAACAAAACAGCGATCGGGCAATGGCTAACTACCTTGACCCGTCAGTTACAACTTTAGCCCGCACCTTGCACAACAATGGCTATGCAACCGGTCATTTTGGAAAGTGGCACATGGGAGGTGGCCGTGACCTTGGAAATGTTCCTTATCCTACAGAATATGGATTCGACAAGTCTGTGGTTTCGTTTGAAGGGATTGGTGATCGGGTTTTATTTCCCAAGGACGGTTTGTGTGAGCAAAGTGCCAAACTGGGAAATGGAAAAATCATATGGGCTGAAAAGTGTGTATCTTCCTCAATTTATGTAGATAGTGCACTGGCTTTTATTGAAAAATGCACAGACAAACCTTTCTATGTAAACCTGTGTACCAATGATGTGCATGACGAACACCTTCCCGATCCGGAGAACGTAAAGAAATGGAAGAGTGTAACCAAGAACCCCTATGAACAGAAATTTTTTGCTGTTCTCGAAGAACTGGATGTTCAAATTGGACGATTCCTGAGCAAACTTGACGAAATGGGCAAGCTTGAAAATACGATTGTATTATTGGCAAGTGACAACGGTCCGACAGACTGGCCGCACTATTATAATGCAGCGAGGTATCCGGAGAACTATGATGGAGAATTATATGCTCCTGGTTTTACGGGAGGTTTATCAGGACGTAAATGGAGCCTGTATGAAGGTGGAATCAGAGAGCCTTTCATTGTTTACTGGAAAGGCCATTTCCCGGAAGGAAAAACGGACAATGAAACCATCATTTCTGCAATCGATTTGTTCCCGTCTGTGTGTACATTATTGGGAATCGATTATCCGGATAATTTGGATGGAACTGATAAAAGCATGGCTTTCGGAGGAAATGAAATGGAGCAAGTTCCACCAGTTATGTGGGAATATGCGAGTAACCCGGGTGGTTCAATTTTGCCGGGAAATAAGAATAATATTTCGCCGAATCTTGCAATCCGTGATGGAAACTGGAAATTGCTGATTAACACAGACGGCAGTGGTGGACAGCTGTACAATTTAAAGACTGATCCTGTTGAGAAAGATAATTTAATTGACCAGGAACCAGAAATTGCTCAGAAGCTAAAGGAGAAAGTATTGGAATGGCGAAAGTCAATGCCCGTTGAAATGAATACAAATAATCCAAAATAACCGAAAGATTTGATTCAAATTAAACCGTAAACTTCTATACATATTTCAAACGTATAGAAGTTTGCGGAATAAAAATATAAGGTTACACAAAATTGGAAGATTAGTATTCCAGCTCAAAAAGTCCGAATACCCCTTTCCCGTCACTCGTTTGGTCAAATGTTTTCACGAAAATTCCCGGTTTAAATCCATTTCCCCACCATTCAAACCTTTGTGTTTCATCGTCAGCCGTTAATTCTTTCCATGATGCATTGTCGTAACTGTAACGGAAAGTAAGTTGTTTGTTTTGAACAACAGTTGCCTGCAAATAAATGGAATCACTTGTTGGGGGCTCTTCTAGCTCAGCCAATGTTGAGAATTCTCCATTTTTCACTTGCCATATCATTAGAGTATTTCCCTTTTTACCAAAACCGATAGCGTTCCGTTGGTAGGCATAAAATACCAATCCCTTTAACGATGCATTGTTTTCTGTTAATTGTGTAGTGACCGTGTAATTTATGTCATGAGGGATCAGGCACAATACATCGTCAATAATACTATCTGCTTTTTGTGCACCTTCAATCATTATTAAATTCTCATTTTCAAAATACACTTCTAACTTTTCTTTATCTATAGGTTGATGCCACCAGTAATTTAAATGATCATCTTCAAAAGTGTCATAAACATTCTCTTTTTTGATTTCAATATCAGTGCTATCAGTAGGTATTTCAAAAGAAGGCCATCCTGTTTCTGGGTTCCATTGGATGCTGCTAAGTAGAGCTGTTCTTCCCAACTGTGGGAAATTGTGTGTATTGTATGCATGATAAAGATAAAACCACTGGTTCTCTTTTTGAACAGCAGTTCCATGACCCGGACATTTCCAATAATAATTTCCTTTTATAATTGGGTTTTTATCGTACTTTTCCCAAGGTCCTTTCATCGATTTTGCCCTGGCTACTCCAACCATATAGTTGCATCCGGGACCGCAACACCCATTTCCGGAATAAAGCATATATAAATAATCGTCACGCGGAATGATACATTGTCCTTCCATCATTCCGTCTTCCCAAGTGTCTGACTCGGTGGTTAACGCAATCCATGGTTCACCCACAAGAGATAATCCATCGTCAGATAATTCAGAGACTAGCAGTTGAATTGGCTTTGGATCCAATCCATAAGCTTTCCATGTGATGTATAGTTTACCGTTTTCATCATAAACAAATGCATCAATTGCTTCACTGCCCCAATCAATGATGACACCCTTATCTTCAAATCCTTTCTCAATATCTTTTGTTGTGGCCACACCAATACAAGAAATTCCATCTTTGCGTCTGGCAGTATAGTAACAATAGTAAGTGTCGTTAAAATAGAACAGTTCCGGAGCCCAGAAACTGTTTATTGTCCAATCTGGTTTATCCTGAAATACGTAACTCACAAAGGACCAGTTTTCGAGATCTGTTGATTTGTAAATCGGGTAGACTGGCCCCCAATTTCCGGAAGTGCCACTAGCGTAAAATGTACCATCGACTTCAATAACAGAAGGATCA
The DNA here is from genome assembly GCF_052690465.1 of Sunxiuqinia sp. A32. Classification (NCBI taxonomy): domain Bacteria; kingdom Pseudomonadati; phylum Bacteroidota; class Bacteroidia; order Marinilabiliales; family Prolixibacteraceae; genus Sunxiuqinia; species Sunxiuqinia sp. A32. The sequence continues at coordinate 26,338 of NZ_JBQYLI010000028.1, read as the reverse complement.
GGCAAGTCACCTGGAATTACATGTAATTGATTAACTATTTTCGGAGATTGGCTACAGCTCATTAAAACACTTAGGATTATTAGATATAAATGTCGGTACATAGGTGTTAGTTTAGATTTATATGATTTGGTTTGATTGGTGCGTTAATTTACAATAAAAATTTAAATGAAAAATGTTCTAATTATTTGATCTTTCTATTTGGCGCTTCATCTAAATGTAAGTGAATGATCAAGTTCATTTTGAGTATTGCCGGATTAATTAATCTAAAGTTGCTTCGTTTTTTTTAATTAGTTTTGTCTTCTTTAATACTAAAAAGGAGATGCAAAGAAACAACTTTGAGCTTTTACAATTGCTTAAGAATGGAGATGAGGCTTCATTTAAAGTTGTTTATAATCACTTCTATTCCCGACTTTTTTACTTCGTGTCAGAATATATTCCGAATAGAGATATTGCCGAGAATGTATTGCAGGACACTTTCTTAACGCTTTGGGAGAAAAAACAACGACTTAGTCCCGATACGAATTTAAATGCCTATTTGTATACAGTAGCAAAGAATAACTCTCTGAAAAAGCTAAGGGATGCAAAGTATCGAAATGCGATCTTTCAGTCAGGTGAACTTACAGAGTATGAACTAGAATTGAATACCGGAGCTCTCGGGAAACTGGAAACTTCTGATTTGATTTTTTCTGAAATCGAAGAAATCATACAAAATACGCTGCAAAATTTACCTCCTCAATGTAAACAAGTATTTGAGCTAAGTCGACTTCAGCATAAGAAGAATACTGAAATTGCCGATGAATTAGGAATCTCTGTTAAAACAGTTGAAGGACATATTACAAAAGCTATTAAAGTTTTCAAAATAGCTTTAAAAGAATACTTACCACTGATTACATTTTTTATCTCCTGAAGAAAATCAGATAATTTTTAGAAAAAAAAGGAATCTTTAGCAAGGGGTAATGCCTTTTCATGGATTATAGAAGTGAAAAGCAAAATTACATGAACAAAGAAAAACGAATTGTAGAGCTGATTTCCGGAAATCTTAGGGGGAAGGAAAAGGAGAAAATTCTTCAGGAAATAGAGGCAGATAGTAACTTGCAGGAGGAATATGAAAGGGTGAAAAACGCATGGTCACTTTCCAATCATAACCAAAGTGTTGATAATATCGTCATTGAAAAATCCTGGGTGAATTTTAGAAGAAGCTTGAAAAAGAAGGGCAACTATCGTATTCTACATCTTTTGAAATATGCCGCTATAATATTGATCATATTTTCAATGGGGATATTAAGCCAAAAGTATTTTTCAGCAGATAAAAATTTCCTGACAAAGAATGAGCTTAATCAAATTATTGTTCCAAATGGAGAACGAGCAGAATTAGTGTTAGCTGATGGATCAAAAGTCTGGTTAAATTCAGGAACTAAACTTGAGCTTCCCAGATCGTTTTCTAAAACAGAACGAAGAGTTCGTATTAATGGTGAGGCTTATTTTGAAGTTAAGAAAGGTAAAGTTCCATTTATTGTATCATCAAATTCCGGAGATATTAAAGTTTTGGGAACTTCCTTTAATGTGAGGGCATACGAAAATATGCAATTCCAAACCACATTGGCCGAGGGAAGTATTCAATTTAATGGTTTACAAAAGCAGAAAATTTTAAAACCGGGGCAGCAACTTACTATTAATAATGGGCATGAATTTGAAATAGAGAGTGTTGATCATCTGCAGATATCATCTTGGAAAGAAGGAATTATTTCATTTGACAGAGAGCCATTGCAGGAAGTCTTCAAGAAACTGGAGAGGCATTATGATATTCAAATTATTGCACCCACTGGACTTTCATCAATTCGCTTTACCGGGCAAATTATTGATGAATCAATTGATGAGTTTATGACACTGGTTGATCATACAAAACCAATAAAATACCAATATGATAGAAAGAAAAGAATATTGACAATTACTGAATTAAACAGGTAAAATAAAAGACAGGATGTGCGAGATCCTGCCTTTTTGAATAACCTGAATTGAACCAAATTATTCACATTCTAAATGTAAAATTATGAAAAAAAAACGATGCAGAAGTAGCATCAGTCCATTACTTTATCAAAATTTTAGGCGAATGAGACTAACAATCGGACTAATTATTCTAACGGTTTGCAGTACTTTGGCTTCAGATCTTTATTCTCAGACGAACAAACTCAGTTTGGAATATCGGAATGAGAATGTTGTGAATTTGTTGCGGGAATTGGAGAATCAAAGTAAATACAGGTTCTTTTATAACGAAGAAGTAAATCTTGATTTTAACGTTACTATTAGCATTGCTGATGCTTCGATTAATCAAATTCTATCTAAAGTGTTTGAGAATCATGAAATTACTTTTGAAATCATTGGGCGTCAGATAATATTAACAAATAAATCCAATGATCAATCGGTTCAGTCAACGAACATTACAGGAAAGGTTACCGATTCCTCAGGGGCTCCTCTTCCGGGGGTGACAGTCGTGGTTAAAGGTACTTCCAATGGTACAATAACTGATTTTGACGGCAATTATTCATTGTCAAATATATCTTCTGACGTTACAATCGTATTGTCATTTGTGGGCATGAAATCCCAGGAAATTGAAGTTGGAAGTAAAACAATTATTGATGTCGTGATGGTAGAAGATGCCATTGGTCTTGAAGAAGTTGTTGCAATTGGTTACGGTACGCAGAAAAAATCATCATTGACGAGTTCTGTCGCTGAGATTGATGGTGAGGAACTTGTTGGTAAAACAAACACTGATGCCAGGCAAATATTGCAAGGGGTAACCTCCGGTGTGTCAATTATTGACGCTGGCGGTGCTCCTGGAGGTAATGACATAAAAATAAGAATTAGGGGAACCACTACGATTGGAAACAATGAACCATTAATATTTGTCAATGGAATTGAGCAAAATTTCAAGGATATAAACCCAGATAATATTGAATCTATCACTGTTCTTAAAGATGCGTCTGCAACATCAATTTATGGTTCCAGAGGTGCTAATGGGGTAATTCTTGTAACCACAAAAAGACCGGTTGCTCAAGCTCTAAAGGTGAGCTATCGTGGTTCGTATGGTTTTGAGATGCCAACTAATTTGCCAGAACCATTAGGATTGGAAAAATATATGAGGTTGCAAAACTATGCGGTTCAAAATGCCAATTTAGCTGCAGGGGGAGATGGAAATGTTTTGGCTTCTATGTATGGAAGACTATTTACAGAGGAAATGATTGATCGCTGGGTTACCCAAAATCAAAATCCAGACAGTGCAATGTATTACCCAACTCCTGGTGGTTATTTTGAGGATATGTTTCAGCGAGGTGCCCTACAGAATCACAGCTTTTCTATTACAGGCGGGACAGAACAATTAAGCTCAAGACTATCAGTTCAGTTGGTTGACCAGGATGGTATTATGTTGCAATCTAACTTTCTCAGAAAGGATGTAAGTTTTGACAATATCTATACACCGACAGACTGGTTAAAATTGTCTGGAGCGATAACATACAGGCGTAAGGACGTTGAGGGCAGTGATAATCCAGGAGGAGTTATCAATGGCGCTTATCACGGGAGTCCTTGGGTTATTACTCAATATTCTGACGGAAGTTTTGGTATGAATTCCAGAAATAACAACCCTAATCTTGTCCAACTTATAGGCGGTGACAGAACTCAACTGACAGATTATTTAGTTTCTGACATTAAAGCTGAACTAAAATTTAATGGGGATCTTTCATTCACTGTTCAATATGGTGGTTATACTGAAAATGTGAAAGAATCCATTTTTAAGCCCAAATATGCAATTTACGATGAGGTATTAGACCAGCAAGGAAGGAGAAATACAATCAATTCATTAAGAGAAAATGCTATTCGCTCACAGAGATATTCATGGCGAAATCTAATCAATTATAATAAAGACTTTGGCAAACATAAAATTCAGGCTTTGCTAGGTTACGAGCAGCAATGGTATACAAGAGCTAATTTAACGCTTTTCAGACAAGATTTTTATACCAATGAGATGAATGTTATTAATGCTGGTTCTGTAGAAAATCAATCAACAGGAGGAGGCTTGGATGAAACCAAATTACGATCAGTCTTTGGAAGGGTTAATTATGGATTTTTAGATAGATATTTATTTGAGATGAGCCTCAGATATGATGGTTCTTCAAAGTTCTATGGAGCAAAAAATCAGTATGGTATTTTTCCTGCTGTTTCAATGGCTTGGAATATCTCCAACGAACCATTTTGGGAATCAATTAAGTCTACTGTAAGAGGGCTAAAACTAAGAGGAAGTTGGGGGCAAACTGGGGCGAATACAGTTCCTTCGTATTCCTTTTTCTCAGGCGTTAATATCGGATCAAACTATTCATTTGGAGGAACAGTCGCACAGACTGCAGCAATTGACGGTCTGGTTGATCAAAACCTGACCTGGGAAACAACCACACAATGGAATATTGGAATGGATAGTGAGTTTTTGGAAGGCAAGTTAAATATGACATTTGAGTATTGGGATAAAAAGACAGAAGATATTTTACTTGTTTTACCGATTATGTCCATTGTAGGGTTTAATGGTCCATTCCAAAATGCTGGCCGTGTAGATAATACAGGTTGGGATTTATCTATTACACATAGGAATGTTATAAACAAAGATTTTAGTTATTCAATAAGAGCCAATCTTTCCGATTTCAAGAATGAAGTTGTTAGCTTAAACGGGACAGGACCTTATATCGGAGGTGCTAATTCTGCAAATGGTGACATTACAAATGTAATTGCTGAAGGTGAGTCACTAAATTCATTTTGGGGATATATTGCTGATGGATATTATGAAGAGTCGCTGAATACAGATGATGATCCTTTTGTTGATAATGTCCTGACTTTAGTTGAAAATACGCTTCCCGGAAGTTTAAGGTACAAGGATATCAATGATGATAAGCAAATAACTGCTGAAGATAAAACTGTAATTGGAAATGAGGATCCGCACTTTTCATTTGGGTTAAATACCGATTTGAAATATAAGAACTTTGATTTGAGTTTATTCTTTCAGGGTGTTGGCAAGCAGGATCGAATGCCTCGTGGTGCGATAATCGAAGCCGGTAACTGGTTAGGATATACCATTGACTTGGTGGCTGATTACTGGACTCCGGATAATACTGATGCCAAATTTCCAAGACCTCAGAAGAGTTCCAGACACAATGGAGTTGACGAGTCAATGTCTACTCATTGGGTATTGGATGCTTCGTACATACGCCTCAAAAATGTGCAAGTGGGTTACACTTTGCCAAAATCAGTAACATCAAGTTATGGTATCGATAATTTGCGCTTTTATTTGAGTGGAACGAATTTGTGGTGGACTTCAAAAGCAAAAGAGTGGGGGGTTGACCCAGAAGTTCAGTCAGGAAGACTTAATTTCTATCCGCAAACGAGTCAGATTGTTATGGGTGTAATGTTAGAATTTTAAAAATCAGTATTATGAAAACGAAAATATTATCAATATATAAAGTCATTTTAATAGGTGCATTTGCAATCCTTATTGGATGCGATGATGATTTTTTGGAGACCATACCAAAAGGCACTCTATCTGATGCAAACTTCTGGAAAACCGAAAAGGATGCTGAGATATTTGTGAATAATATTTACAATGTTCTTATCGATCAACGAAACATTCAGTTTGATGCAATGTCTGACATGATGGTTGGAAATATTGCTTATGAGCAGGGTGCAACTATTAATTTTGTACAAGGATTAGTGCTTTCAGATAATGTTAATGCAGATCAAGTTTGGACTTCAAGGTATAAATTCATTCGTGCGGCAAACGACTTTCTATCTAATGCAGAGATGATTCCGGAAGAAGCAATATCTCAAGAAAACAGATCGAGATTAGTTGCTGAAGCAAGATTTTTTAGAGCGTATTCGTATGCTTACCTTACTGCTCTTTATGGAGATGTTCCGTTAATTAAGGAGCCAATTGGAATTGATGAAGCCCGGGAATATGTTCGTACTCCAATCAATGAAGTTAACAATTTTGTTCTTCAGGAGTTACAAGCTGCTGCTGATAATTTGCCAGTTACCTCAACTCAGGTTGGACGGATAACTAAAGGAGCCGCTTTGGCAATGAGAGCAAGATATGCCTTGTGGATGAAGCGTTATGATGAGGCCAGGAAATCTTCATCGGATGTAATTAACCTGGATAAATATTCACTGTATCCTGAATACAAGGGCCTATTTACAGAGGCGGCAGAAAACAATGTTGAAGTTATTTTAGACAAGCAGTTTATTAAAAACGATTTTTCCAACAATATCTTTAATCGAATGGCTCCTTTTTCTCAGAATGGATTGAATTATTACCAGCCAACAGGGAGAATTGCCGATGAATTTGAAATGCAAAATGGCTCCATGATTAATGAGGATGGTAGTGGATATGATCCTTACAATCCGTATGAAAATAGAGATCCACGATTAGGGTACAGCTTATTTCATTTGGGATCGGAACTGCCAAATGGAGAAATTTATGATTCCAGACCTGGCGGAAAAGATGATTATACACTCGGATTTCAGACCACAAAAACTGGCTATAATCTAAGGAAATATGTTAACGCAGAAGATTTTGGTGATGGCGCGAATTGTGGTATCAATTTTATTTTAATCCGGTATGCAGAAGTTCTACTTACCTATGCAGAAGCAAAAATTGAATTGAATGAAATTGATCAATCTGTTTTTGATGCGATTAATGAAGTGCGGCAACGTTCGGATGTTAATATGCCAGAAATAGAAAGCACTCTTGGACAAGAGGGTTTGAGGCAAGCAGTACGACATGAAAGAGCAGTGGAACTAGCCTTTGAAGGATTACGATGGTTCGATTTGAAAAGGTGGGAGGCTACCGAATCTATATTGCAAGGTTCCATTGAAGGAATGACATATACAAATACAGAAGGTGATTTGGTAAAAGTGATCATGACAGATTTTACCTGGAATTTTGATCCTAAGAATTATTTGTGGCCAATACCTGTAACTGAAATTATTCTATCAGATGGAACGTTGCAGCAGAATACTGGGTATTAATTTTACACATTATTTAAATTTATTAATTGAAATCTAATCATGAAACGATACATATTTATAATCGCATTAATGTTTTGTTTTACAATACATTTAAAAGCACAAATTAGTCATGGATTAAGGGCAGGATTAGAAGTTGTTAATTTCACAGGAGATGAAGTAAGTATGAGCAATTTTATGCCTGTTTTTACAGGAGGTTACTTTCTAAACTATGAATTAACAGAAAGCTTTTCGATTCAGCCTGAATTTAACCTGGCATTTAAAGGAGCAAGTAATGATATGATATTGAAAGGGTTTCCCTTTTCAAAGATCAATTTAACGTATTTGCAGATACCTGTACTTTTCAATATTTCTTCTGAAAAAATAATCAGCGGTTTAACTACTTCATTTTTCGCAGGTCCGGCTCTCGATATTTATGTGGTACAAGATGCTGATGGAGAAATGATTGAAACAGATCCAAATAATACAAAATATTCGTTGGTTCAGGATCCTGAAAGTTTAACATATGACATGATCTTTGGTGTCAATTTGAGAAAAGATGATAGATACTTTATTGATGTACGATATAATAATGGCATAGCACCATTTTACAAAGATGTCGATGCAAAATCAATGGGGATTTCTTTAAGCTTGGGAATATTTTTTAACTAAATTTGATAACGAATACTATAGTGGACGTGGTGTTGAATTATTTCAGGACCACGTCCTTTTGGAAAGCAAAATCATATAAAATGAAACTATCAAAAGCATTAATTTCAACACAGATTGTATCCACCCTCATTTTACCTTTAAGTTCGATGTCAGAACCTGCTGTCAAGGACTCTCATCCAAACATAGTAATCTTTGTAGCCGATGATTTGGGTGCCTGCGATATTGGGGCGTATGGTAATATGGTTGTAAAAACTCCTAATCTGGATCGTCTTGCAAGTAAATCGATATTGTTTACGGAAGCTTTTGCTAGTTCGCCAACATGTTCTCCTTCCAGGGCTTCAATTCATACCGGACAATATCCGTTTAGAAATGGCGCTCATGCCAATCACCATGGAATCAAGGCGGGAATTAAAACATTGCCTTCCTATCTTAACGAGTTGGGGTACGATGTTGGTTTTGCCGGTAAACTACATATTGGTCCGATGAGTGTTTATCCTTTCGATTTGATTCACAATACAAATGTGCCGGAACCGGGGCATGAAAAAGATGGTGTTTTATGGACTGATTTGAATATGGGGCCTGTGGATGAGTGGTTGTCTAATGCTTCTGATAAAAAAGAACCTTTCATGTTAGTTGTTAATGACCACAGTCCACATGTTATTTGGCCGGAAAATACTGAATATGATTATTCAAAAATAGACATCCCTTCCATTCATATTGATACGAAAGAAGCGCGTGTGTCCAGGTCGCGTTACTACACGGATATTAGCAAGATGGACAAGAATGTTGGAAGATTACTGGAAAGCCTTGAGAAATATAATCTTGATGAAAACACAATTGTAATATTTACAGCAGATCAGGGGCCTCAGATTGCTTTTGGTAAGTGGAATTTGTATGATTATGGAATAAGGGTTCCATTAATAATTCGTTGGCCTGGCGTTATCGAGGGAGGCTCAAATACACATGCATTGGTGTCATTAATTGATATAGTTCCAACAGCGATAGAGTTAGCTGGGGGAAAAGCTCCAAAAGAAATTGAAGAAATTGATGGACGGAGTTTGGTCCCATTCCTAAAGGGTGAAAAATCCAGTCATCGAGATGTTGTCTATGGCAGCCACACTGGTGATGGGAAAATTAACCAGGCGCCAATGAGGATGATTCGCACTAGTCGTTACAAATACATTCTGAATTTGGCTCCGGAAGTAAAATACAATACTCACATTAATTTGGCGAAAGATCATGACGGTGGTCGTGAATATTGGTCAACATGGGTAGATAAATCATTTACTGATCAGCATGCGGCAGCTGTTTTGTGGAGGTATCATAACCGACCAAAAGAAGAGTTGTATGATATTCAGCGCGATCCAAGCGAGTTGCATAATCTCGCCTCGGACCCTTACTATGAGAAAATAATTGAACCATTCAGAGTGCAAATGGCCGAGTGGCGAAAGCAACAAGGAGATACGGAAACAGGTATTTTTGAGGACAAGCGCACACAGGGCGAGGTAATACATTATATTTTTAAGTAACTCTTAAATTAGTTAATGTCTGTGCTAATATTTAAGAATCTTCTTCCTTCGCGGTTAGATATCTTAAAGAAAACTCGGCAGATTGTTTTATGGGCATTTAGTAGTTTGCTCAAGAATAAGGATGAATTGTTACAATTCATCCTTATTTGTTATTTAGCAGATTGACCACGCAGTTCTCGTGAAGTGAATTCAGATTCTTTTATTATCAATTTTTTTATAAGGTGCAATTCTATATATATTTGTTGACTGTTTCGATCAGATGGCAAATCAAGATCCTCATATTAAAGACAAGTCAACCGCATTATTTACTCTTGTAAAAAGTGGAGACAATAAAGCACTCGAAGAGTTGTTTAAGCGTACTTTCCCTCGATTATTTGATTTTGCATTCAAAATTACCAAGGATGATAAAGTTGCCGAGGACATTGTTCAGGATGTATTTATAAAGGTTTGGGAGAAAAAGAGTGATATTGAAAGTATCAATATTGAGGGCTATTTGTTCCGCTTAGTTAGAAACCAGTGTTTGGATTATATCAAGCATATTAAGGTTACCTCAGAGAAAGAAGTTGAACTACATTCGCTAAAAAGGATTGAGGAATTATACAGGATTGATTTTATCAGGGATGAGCCTTATTTATTAATACAGGAAGAACTGAAACTTGAAATCGAAAGAACAATCGATTCATTGCCTCCACGATGCAAAGAAGTTTTTATTTTGAGTAAAATAGACGGTTTAAAAAACAGGGAGATCGCGGAAAAGCTTCAAATAAATGTTAAAAATGTAGAGAGGCATCTTGCCAGAGCTGCAAAAACATTTAAAGATAAATTCACGAATGACTTACCAATTGCCATCGTAATTCTGGTACTTCGCAATTTTTTTTAAAAAAGTTTAATTTGAATGATGGGTAAAAGTGGTTTTCTAAAGTTATAGAAGTATAACACGAAAATCATGGAACAAAATTTAATTCATTTTGATTCACTTGCAAATAAGTATTTAGAGGGTAAATTGAAAGGCTCGGAATATGATGAGTTTCTTTCACTAATAAGCGAGGAGAAATTTTTAACCCGTTTTTCCCATATAAAAAGAAATTGGTCTCCATCAGAAAATATGTTTGTGATGATGAATTGGGAACGGCTCGTTCGGCGAATCTCAATCAATACAAATACAATAGAAAACAAAACTCGCAGATTGAACCACCATTGGTTTCAAGCTATCGCTGCGGTATTGATTATTGGTTTATTAATCACTTCTACTATTTTTTATTTAAAAACCGAAAATTTCATCCAAGGGGTGACGGTTGTTGAAACCCCTCGGGGAGAGAAATCAAAAGTTGTTTTGCCCGATGGAACTGAAGTATGGCTAAATGCTTCTTCCAGAATAGAATATCAGTCATTTACAAATAAAGTGCGAAACATTAGTTTAGTTGGTGAGGCATTTTTCAAAGTTACCAGAAATGAAAAAGCTCCTTTTATCGTAAAAACGCCTAAGTGTGAAGTGAAAGTGCTTGGGACCGAGTTTAATGTGATGGCATATGAACAAACGAGCCGCAATGAGGTGACCCTGTTTAAAGGAAGTGTTGAAATAGCAACAAGAAACAAGAAAACAATTCTTGGGATTGGAGAAAAACTTACCGTATCTGAGAAAGGTGAATCAAAAGAACAGGCAAACCTCGAACAAACTTACGGATGGGTGGAAAACAAGCTTAATTTCACGAGTATTCCATTTGGTGAATTAATTATGCGGCTTGAAAACTGGTATGATGTAGACATCATTTATAATGAAAATGAATTTGTGGATGTAGAGTTTACAGGGACATTCAAAAATGAAGAAACCATTTGGGAGATTATTGATGCGATAGGTACATACCTTCCAATAACCTATAACGAAATTGAAAATCGAAAAATTCAGCTTATGATAAAATAATAAAAAAAGGCGAAAGCGGAACTCCTACCTTCCACTTACGCCTTGCATAAATTAAATAATAATCAAATGCAAACCAAAATTATGGAAAAAAATCATGTGAAGCAAAGGCTGCATAAAGGCCTTGTGCTCAAAAAATTGTTAGCAATTATGAAATTGACCACAATTCTTATTATGGTGGCACTGATGCAAGTTAGTGCAGCAGGATTTTCTCAGGCAACCAAGCTTTCGATGGATTTTAAAGATCAAAGTTTAGAGGAGATTTTTTCTTATATCGAACAGAACACAGCTTATTCTATTTTTTATAAGAATGAGTTGATAGAGAATGCAAAGTTGAAATCAGGTACTTACAAAAACAAAGACTTTTTTGAAATTCTGAATGATGTATTTGAGGGCGAGAATCTTAGCTATGAGATTAAGGGGAAAATTATCTTAATAGTTTCTAAGGATGAACTTCAGGAGAATGCTGTTAGTAAACAGCCGATTAAATTGACTGGTAGAGTTACAGACTCATCAGGTTCTTCTCTCCCCGGAGTTACTGTTGTTGTAAAAGGAACCACAAATGGTACAATAACCGATTTTGATGGCAATTACTCCTTGTCAAAAGTTCCCGGAGACGGTGTATTGGTGTTTTCTTTTGTCGGTATGAAAACTCAGGAAATCCCGGTAGATGGAAAATCAACTATTAATGTTTTAATGGCAGAGGACGCCATTGGCATTGAAGAAGTTGTTGCTGTTGGATATGGAACGATGAAAAAGGTTAATTTGACAGGTTCAGTATCTAATGTAAATTTCGAAAAATTGGCTACCAGACCCTCAAGTAATACAATTAATGCACTTGCCGGTGCAGTTCCGGGGCTTACGATTATACAGGGAGGTGGACAACCAGGGAAAGATCAAGGAGCAATCCATATTAGGGGAATAGGTTCCGTTAATGCCGGAACAGAACCTCTAATTGTTATCGATGGTGTTACTTCTGAAGTAGATGATTTTGGTGCTTTAAATCCAACTGACATCAGTGATGTAAGTGTATTGAAAGATGCTGCAGCTTCTGCCATTTACGGGGCTAGAGCAGCAAATGGTGTAATTTTAATTACAACAAAAAATGGCCGTTCAGAAGGTACTAGAATAAATTTCAATGCATATTTTGGAATGCAGAAAGCAACGGTTTTGCCAGATGTTCTAGATTCATGGGATTTTGCAGAATTAATGAATGAGGCCAGAGTTAATGGCAATCTAACTGAGTTCTTTTCAGATGAGCAAATTGAACTGATGAAAAATGATGACCCGTCGGATGGATTTAGCAATACTCGTTGGTTAGATGAAGTATTTAAAACATCTCCGATTCAAAATTACAATATTAGTTTGAGCAGTGGTAAAGGGAAGCTTAAAACATACACCAGTTTTAACTATGTCAATCAAGAAGGAATAGTCGTGAATACAGCAGCAGATCGGTTTAATCTTAGGAGTAAACTTGATTTGAAACTCAATGATCATATTCGGTTTGGATTAAATCTTTCAGGGTCTAATAAAAAGACAAATAGTACCAGGGGAATGGATACTGAAAATGACACAAATGTGTTGACAAACGCTATGAGGGTGACTCCGGCTGCACCTATCTATTATAACAATGGAAATTATCGTGTTGGTTTTACTGATGTTCCGGGTTATCAGTATATCCATAATCCCGTTATGTATGCCAACGTTGGAAGTAATACAGAAGTTGATAAAAATTTCGTTTCTGCTTTTACCGCTGAAATAAAATTAAAAGGTTTTACATTTAATTCTCAGGTTTCTTACAGATATACTGAAAGTGTTTTGAAAAATTGGAATCCCAAAATTGCGATATACGACGATAGTGATGTTTTAGTATATCAAAATGATAATGCTTCGCTTACACAAAAGTATTCGAATAATAACAGAATTCAGATTGAAAATTATTTGAAGTATGATAAGACAATTGCTAAAAAACATAGTATTTCTGCAATGCTTGGACATACCTTCCTGCAAAATAAGCATATCATGTTTTCTGGCTATGGCGTTGGTTTTGCAAGTAATTCACTACAAGTATTAGATGCTTCAAGTAACGATACTCAAAGAGCATATGGCAACGAGTGGAACAATAGTTTACAATCTGTATTTGGAAGAATAAACTATAATTACAAAGAAAAATATTTGTTTGAAAGCAATATTCGTTACGATGGATCTTCCAAATTTGCCAAAGGGAATAGATATGGATTATTCCCTTCTTTTTCAGCAGGCTGGAGAATATCAGAGGAGGATTTTCTTAAAGATAACCCGCTATTAAGTAATTTGAAATTAAGAATGAGTTGGGGAGAACTCGGTAATCAGGATATTGGTTCAAACTATGCTTATGCTTCGGTTTATTCAACAAATACTGCCTATTTAGTAAATGGAGAATATACCACTGGAGCAGCAATTGTTGATTTAGCAAATGATGCAATAAGTTGGGAATCAACTGAAACATCAAATTTTGCTGTGGATATGGGGATAGCAAATAAGTTAACATTAACCTTCGAATATTTTATAAGGAAGACTAAAAATATGTTGCTAAAATTGCCTATTCCGCTTACTCTTGGAAATTTAGGTGCACCCTTCCAAAATGCAGGTGAAATTCAAAATAAAGGATGGGATCTTTCGGGTAATTTCAGAGACAAGATTAATGATTTTAGCTACAGCTTAAATTTCAATATCAGTTCAGTAGAAAATGAAGCTATCGATTTGAATGGTCAGGAATGGTATCCAGAGAATAGAATTGTTAGGGAAGGAGAAGCCTTAAATTCATGGTATGGATTTCAAGTAGAAGGTATATTTCAGAATCAGGATGAAATTGATCAGGCTGCAACACAAACTCCCAAAGCCGTTCCCGGTGACTTAAGGTATAAAGATATTAGTGGCGTTGATGGTGTTCCTGATGGTAAAATAAATAGTTATGACAGAACAATTATAGGGGATGATTTTCCGCAGTTTACATTTGGTTTTGGTGGTAACTTTAACTATCGCAATTTCGATTGTTCCATATTCTTTCAGGGAATAGCCAACAAAGATGTTTACACTTTCAATAATGTTAACACTCCCGGGAATAGGGATAATAACAATTGGACCGTGGATTGGTTAAATAGATGGACTCCTGAAAATCCAAGTACAGAATATCCCCGACTGGCCATTGGAAGAGATTCAAATGTAAAATTCTCTGATTATTGGATGGAGGATGGTTCCTATCTAAGACTCAAAAACATTGAATTAGGTTACTCGTTCTCTAAAGCATTCTTGAATAAATTGAGTATTGATAATTTAAGATTCTATGTAGGGGGACAAAACCTTTTGACATTCTCAAAATTAAAACATTTTGATCCGGAGAGATCTGGTGGAAGTACGGGCTTTTCATATCCTCAGTTGAAAGTATATCAGATTGGATTAAATGTCACTTTTTAATAATATTAATAGGTATGAATATGAAAACGTATATTTTCTCAATAATACTAGCTTTTAGCTTGCTTGTCACAACCAGTTGTGATAGCTATTTGGATCAAGTAAATCCAAATCAATTATCTGCAGATTTACTTGGCGATTCAGAGTCTGATTTAAATTTGCTCCTGATGGGGGCATACAATACGCTTCAAAAACCAGCTAATTTTAACCGATATTTTAGGTTTTTGGATTGTCTTACCGATGTAGCGCAGTTTGATAGAACTGGTTTCATTAATGTTACAGACGGTGGTTCAACTACCGAAATGGACTTTTACAGAATCTATTGGACTGGACTTTATATGCTTGTTGGAAGAACGAACGAATTAATATCTGTTATAGATGGTATAGAATCTCCCAGCACCCAAATAAAAATAATAGAAAGTGAAGCCAAATTTTTAAGGTCTTTAGCGTATTATCGCTTAACTGCACTTTTTAAGGATGTTCCATTAATTATCGGAAAAACGCCTTTTGAAGATCGATTTGTGGAAAAAAACACCCAGGCAGAAATAAAAGAACAAATATTGGAAGACCTGGATTATGCAATTGAAAATTTGCCAGTAAGTCAAGATTATCCAAGAGCTACAAAAGGTGCTGCATTAACGCTCGCAGCTAAAGTTCGTGCTTATTTTAGTGATTGGGATGATGTTGCAACATTAACCAAGCAAGTAATGGATCTTGGTGTTTATGAGCTGTATCCTGATTATGAGGAATTATTTACTGTTGAAGCTGAAGGAAGCAACGAAGCGGTATTTGCAGTGGCTTTTGCGTCTGATTTAGGGATGGGCGATTCATTCTCTGGTAGTTATCCGTTGCAGCCATTTCAATTTGAGATAAAACCACTTCCAAGTTATGCAGATGCCTTTTATTGTACTGATGGTTTACCAATCACCCAATCACCATTGTATGATGAGGTGAATTTCTATGAGAACAGAGATCCAAGATATGATGTCACTGTATTGAGAAAAGGCGAAATCGTTGCAAATGGGCAGCCTTTTGACCCCAAAAGGTCTGTTACAAAATATTGTATACAGAAATATGTTCGGATTACTACGACTGATCACAATAATGACGGGCCACAGGATTTGATGGTATTTCGATATGCAGATGTGCTTTTGCTGCGTGCTGAAGCACTTATTGAAAAAAATACGATTACTCCTGAAGTTTATCAATTAATTGATCAAGTTCGTGCACGGGTTGACATGCCAAAAGTGGAAGATGTTGAAGGTAGTAGTTTAAGTCAGTCTGAGTTGCGTGAAATAATTCGTCATGAACGTTTGGTAGAATTTGGAGAAGAAGGAATTAGATGGTTTGATATTAAGAGATGGGGAATAGTTGAGCAAGTTTACAACTCCATCACCTATAGGGCAAGACCTTATTTGGGTGAGAAAACACTTTATTGGCCTATCCCACAAAGAGAGATCAATAATAATCCGAATCTTGTTCAGCATGATTTCTGGAATTAAGAGCAGAGTACAACTGTAGTAATTAGAATACTGTTCCAGAGAATAAGTTGAGGCTGTCTAAAAGTGAGTTACTAAAATTCGATTGGTTAATTGAATTTTAGATAATCTGACCAGTTTTTTAGACAGCCTCATTAAAACCTTACGAAACAATTACCAAAAATTTAGGGAAGCACTTTTTTATGAAATTATTTAGCTCAAGAATTCTTACTCAGGTTCTTTTGATAACTGCACTGTTTATTTCACAATTGGCTTTTGCAAAAAAACAGAATGAGAAAAGAGATTGTCCGAATTTCATCATCATTTTTGTCGATGATATGGGGTATGGGGACATGAGTATTAATGGTCATCCAACCATAAAAACTCCAAATCTGGACAGGATGGCTACGGAAGGCCAAAAGTGGACGAATTTTTATGTGGCTGCTCCGGTTTGTACCCCTTCGCGTGCCGGATTAATGACAGGCAGGTTGCCAATCCGTTCGGGTATGTGTAGCAGTAAAAAGCGGGTGTTATTCCCTGATTCAAAGGGTGGTCTTCCTGAAAAAGAAATTACCATTGCCAAAGCATTAAAACAAAAAGATTATGCTACAGCTTGTATTGGTAAATGGCATTTAGGACATCTTCCTCAATACACGCCTACTTCTCATGGCTTTGATTATTTCTTTGGAATTCCATATAGCAATGATATGGATCGCATTGATGGACCAGACAATGTGGATATAATAAGGCAGCCTAAAATCGATTATTTCAATGTGCCTTTAATGCGGAATTCTGAAATTATTGAACGGCCTGCTGATCAGACTACCATTACCAAAAGATATACAGAAGAGGCGGTGAAGTTTATTGGTGAAAATAAAGACAATCCATTTTTTATCTATTTGGCGCATTCCATGCCTCATGTTCCTTTGTTTCGATCTAAGAAATTTGAAGGAATTAGTTTAAGGGGAACCTATGGTGATGTTATTGCAGAAATAGACTGGAGTGTTGGTCGGGTAATGGAAGCCTTGAAAAAGAATGGCATTGCTGAAAACACCTTGGTTGTATTTACATCAGACAATGGACCGTGGTTAATCCACAATGAGAATGGAGGAAGTGCAGGTTTATTAAAAGGTGGTAAAGGTGGTACTTATGAAGGCGGCATGCGCGAACCTACCGTATTTTGGTGGCCTGGTACTTTAAAGGAAGGTGTTGTATGTGATATGGCAACTACGATGGACTTATTACCAACCATTTCAAAATTGGCAGGTGTTCAACTTCCCACTGACAGGGTTTATGATGGTTATGATATTTTTCCAATCATGACGGGCAAGGGCAAAAGTGACAGAGATGTGGTATTTTATTATCGTGATACTGAAGTTTTTGCTGTTCGTAAAGGAGCTTATAAAGCACACTTTTTTACACAAGCTGATTCTGGAAGGAAGGATGTAACGATGTATGATCCTCCATTATTATACAATTTGAATGTTGACCCATCAGAAAAATACAATATCGCCGATCAGCATCCGGATATTATTGTTGAAATAAAGAAGATAAAGGAAGAACATGAAGCAACAGTAGTGCCTGTGGAAAATCAATTGGAAAAGAGATAGATTCACTAGGGATTGCCATGATCCAAACGATAAATAATTGTTGTTCAAATTTTAGCTGGAATATAAATTGAAAATAATAGATAAATGAATGATTTTGTAGTTAAATCAATATTAATCATAAGCTTGGTCGTGCTTATTCCATTTCAAGGTATAATGCAGGAATCTAAGCCTAAAAAAACAGAGACTCCCAATGTCGTTCTCATATTAGTTGATGACATGGGGTATGGAGATGTAGGATGTTTTGGGGCTACCAGATATAGTACACCGAATATTGACAGACTTGCATCCAATGGTATGCGTTTTACTAATTTTTATGCAGCGCAACCCATTTGCAGTGCATCCCGGGCGGCACTTTTATCTGGCTGTTATTCCAACCGTGTAGGTATTGCCTATGCTTTGAACCCGGAAGCTACTATAGGAATTAACCCGGATGAAGAATTGATCCCTGAAATACTTGCCCATAGTGGATATAAAAATTGTATTGTTGGGAAATGGCATTTAGGTAACCGACCTCCTTTATTCCCGCTTCAAAATGGTTTTGACGAGTATTTTGGCTTGCCTTACTCCAATGATATGTGGTCAGTGGGGTACGATCGATTGGCTCCAAAACCAATCGATTCTCAGTCAATGAACCCACCACTAATTAAGGGTAACGATAAAATAGGTGAAATTAATTCATTTGAGGAGCAAGATAAGCTTACGACTTCATATACAGAATACGCAATCGATTTTATTAATCGAAACAAGAAAAATCCTTTCTTTTTATATTTTGCACATAGTATGGTTCACGTTCCACTAGGGGTTTCTGATAAGTTTAAAGGGAAGAGCGATCAGGGAGCCTTCGGTGATGTGGTCATGGAACTTGATTGGTCCGTGGGTGAAATAATGAAAACTTTGGAAGACAATAATCTCACGGAAAACACACTAGTCATTTTCACTTCGGATAATGGCCCCTGGATGAATTTCGGTGATCATGCAGGTTCTGCAGGTGGACTAAGAGAAGGGAAGGAAGATACCTACGAAGGGGGAGTACGTGTGCCCTGTATTATGAACTGGCCCGGGGTGATTCCGGAAGGTACTATTTGTAATAAAATTGCCTCAACAATTGATATATTACCAACTCTTGCCAATATTTCTGGCTCCCCATTACCCACAAAACAGATTGATGGAGTGAATATCTTTCCATTACTTGAAGGGGATACCGATGCGAATCCACGCGACCATTTTTTCTATTACTTTCAGAAGAATGATTTGGAGGCTGTTCGAAAAGGTAACTGGAAACTGGTTTTTCCTCATAAATATCGATCCTACATTGGCGTAATGCCAGGTCAGAATGGAATGCCGGGAGAATACAATTGGGCAGAAACAGGTCTGGCACTTTACGATATGCGGAGAGACCCGGGTGAACGCTATGATGTGAAAGAACAATATCCTGAGATTGTAAAAGAATTGGAAGAACTGGCGCAACAAGCTCGGGAAGACTTAGGTGATGACCTAACTGGAATGCCCGGGAAAAATCGAAGACAGCCAGGCCAATTAAAAATTAATAATTAGAAAAAATTATCATGTATAGATTTCTTTTTTTTAGATACTTACTGCTTTTGTGCATCACTTGTAGTTATTTCATTTCAAATTCTCAGGAATTGCCATCGGTAGGTAAATTAAAGGATTTTTCAGGGGTATGTCATAGTAAACCTGAAGTTAATGCTGTTCTTGGAGATGCTGCTGTTGGTTGGGAAAGAATGGATATCTACTGGGGGAGAATTGAGCCGGAACAGGGAAAATGGAATACCGAAAAGTTAGAAGAATATGGTGAAAAAATATTGCAATTTAAACGTAATGGAGTCACCGTACTTCCTATTCTGTGCTATACCGCAAGCTGGGCCGGAGCTGGTAAGCCAGATCAACAATTTGAGATGGATGGCGAAAAATTTGCCTTTCTAAAGCAAGCTGATGGTAGCTATATTCGCCGTCAATTTCGCTTAAAAACTGTTAATGGGGAAAGTGTAACAGAATATATAGATAAAAAACAGGATGCGCGTAAGATATCAAATCGTTGGTTGTCAAAAAATCATCAGCAAGATTGGAATAACTATGTTGAAAAAGTGGTGCGTTTTTTAAGTGCCCCACCTTACAATCTGCAATATTTTCAAATTTGGAATGAAGCACATCCGACCAGTGGCTTTTGGGCGGGAGATATGGATACCTACATGCAGCGTATCCATATTCCAGCTTCAAAAATTATTCAAAATTTAGGAGGAAAAGTTGTTTATGGAGGATGGCCATGCTGTGGAAAAATCAGCACATTAATAAATTTAATTGATAAGTATAATGCCTGGGATACTTTTGATGTAATCGACATTCATTACTTCCCACTTGAAGCAATGGAGATGTTACACAAAGAACTCAAGAAGAGAAATATTGATAAAGGAATATGGCAGTCAGAAATGGGTTTTGGAACTGATCCTAATTTAATTGGGAACTTGTATCCAAGGGCTTTGCAGTGGGCTTTGAATTCAGGTTGGGATTATCCGGACAAGTATAAACTCTTCTTTTTTGCTTATTGGTCACCCAATGATCCAAAAGCTTATGGATATGGGCGTACTCTTCTTTCAGGTGAAAACCTTTCTGTGAAAGGTAAAAGCCTTAAAACCCTTGGTGAACTTTTTGGTGCTGATACCATTTCTCTTTTTAAAGGAGTGAGTTCAGAACCACAGCTCAACTTTGAAATCAATGAGTTACAGAGTAGTATTGAAGCTTTTAAGGTTGGCAACAAGATTATTTGTGCAGTCCATCTGTTAAGTAATAATAATGCAGCAATTTTTGTGGATCGTAACGGAAATGGGGATACCTATCATTTAAATCATGGCAATCCATACATCACTTTAAAATTTGAAGATGTTTTAGCTGAAAAAATACTAAAGGTAGAAAGGGTTAGTATGACGGGAACGGTAGAAGATATATCAGGCAATGTCAAAACTGTAAATGGCGGAATTAAACTTCCTGTCTATATACGTGAAAATAAAATAGAAAAACATGAATATGTTGATATGCCCGAAGATATTTTGCCACAAGTATTTTATACTGTAATATCTTTGAAAGACAATCTATAATTAGATTAACTTGTTATAGAAGATTAAAGAATGTGTAATAATGATCATAGACTAATATGACAAGTATAACTGGTAAAATATGGGTTATATCTTCAATAAATCACCATTAGAAAAACTCAATAGGATTTACCATCTTTCGACCTCCAAAATTTTGAAGCATTTGTTGATGCTACTGTTTTTGGAAATACCTATGCCATCTGAAAGTAAAATTTTTTGTAACAACTAAAAAGACCATTTATCGTGAAATTACTTAGCCAAATTTTTATCGCAATTTTATTGCTGTTTTCATGTGTTGCTCAAAAAGAAGAGGCAACACAAATCGATTACACCCAGTTTGTAAATCCCTTTATTGGAGCTGCGGAGAATGGACATTGTTTTCCAAACGCTTGTGTACCATTTGGATTGATCCAGGTGGGTGCAGAAACGGGAAATTGTGAGTGGAGATATTGTTCAGGTTACCAATCGAGCGATTCAATAATCAACGGTTTTTCACAAACGCGCCTGAACGGAACCGGTTGTCCAGATCTAGGCGATTTATTGATGCTTCCTTTTACAGGCGAAGCAATGCGTGAAAGTTATACCAGCCAGATTGATAAAAAGACTGAGTCAGCAAGTCCCGGATATTATTCGACAACATTAACTGATTTCAATATAGACGCCGAAATGACGGCCTCAGAACATGTTGCTTTCCATAGCTACTCATACCCCAAAGGAGGACCTGCTCATCTGCTTATTGATTTCCAGAGTGCAACGGTAGGAAATAAGCCGGCTTTGCACAAACATGTGTTGGATGCAGAAGTAAATTTTGAAAGCCCGACCGTGATAACTGGTTTTTCAAATACAGACGTTTGGCTGGAACGTACTTACTATTATGTGATCGAATTTAGTCATCCTGTTGTAAGTAAAATTGAGTTGCCTAAGCTTGATGAGCGTGAAGTAGCTCCTCGTTATGTATTTGATTTTGATATTCCACAAGGCGAAAAATTAATGATAAAGGTTGGCCTTTCATCTACAAGCATTGAAGGGGCAAAGGAGAATTTGCTGGCTGAGGTCGCTCACTGGGACTTTGAAAAAGTTCGTCACGATGGAAAAAACAAGTGGAACCAGTATTTGTCCCAGATTAAAGTTGAAGGTGATGCAGACAAAAAAGAAATGTTTTATACATCCATGTACCGCCTTTTCATTCAGCCAAACAATATTGCGGATGTGGGAAAAGAACCATTTTACTCAACACTTTCACTTTGGGATACTTACAGGGCTGCACACCCGCTTTATACCATTGTTTCCCCAGAGAAAGTGGATGCTTTTGTAAACTCAATGCTCCACCAGTATGATGATCAGGGCTTTCTTCCGATTTGGGCATTGTGGGGAAAGGAAACCTATTGCATGATCGGCAACCATGCCGTTCCGGTTATTGTAGATGCCTACTTGAAAGGATTTAAAGGGTTTGATGCAGAAAGGGCTTATAAGGCCATAAAAACAACATTGACAACTAATATGCCAAAATCCAATTGGGAAGTATACGATAAATATGGATATTACCCTTTTGACATTGTAACGCAAGAATCAGTTTCGCGTACCCTTGAATCAACTTATGATGATTATTGTGCTGCACAATTTGCAAAAGCTCTTGGTAAAGAAGATGATTACGAGTTTTTCAGCAAGCGTTCAAACTATTATAAAAACCTCTTCGATCCGGAAAGCAAGTTAATGAGGGGAAAAGACTCAGACGGAAAATGGCGTACACCTTTCCATCGCTTCTCATTATCCCATGCCGAGACTTCTGGCGGCGATTATACCGAAGGAAACGCATGGCAATACACCTGGCATGTTCAGCATGATGTTGAAGGCTTAATCGAATTAATGGGTAGTGAAGATTATTTCACAAGCAAATTGGATTCCCTTTTCACCATGGCCGAATCGCAGGAAGGTTCAGGCTTTGTATCGGATGTTACCGGTTTAATCGGTCAGTACGCTCATGGAAATGAACCTAGTCATCATGTAGCTTATTTGTACGCTTTAGCTGACAAGCCATATAGAACCCAGGAGTTGTTGAATGAAATTGTTAAAACCAAATACATCAATGAAATAAATGGCTTGTGTGGAAACGATGATTGTGGACAGATGTCGGCATGGTATATTTTCACAAACCTTGGCTTTTACCCCCTTAATCCATGTGGCGGTGAGTATATCCTTGGAGCACCTCAGTTAGAGAAAGCATCAGTTAATCTGCCAAGTGGAAAAACATTTATTGTTGAGGCTGCTAATTTCTCGGAGAACAACATTTACGTTAAATCTGTCACTCTAAATGGAAAGAAGTATGAAAAAAAGTATATTGCGCACCAAGACTTGATGAAAGGGGGAAAATTAGTATTTGAAATGACGGATAGGCCATTATAGCTTTTTTTTGCTTAAAGCTACCCCGATTTATTTCTCGTTTGAGCATTGCGGAAACGAGGGAGTGTAAATTCTGATTCGAATGAGGAAGAAACACCCGTCACTTAAATCTTTTAGTTGGATCATTTATCAATCTATGAAAAAGTTGAGTGATGAAAATTCATTACAAATAAAGCACGTGGCAAGAACTGTATAAATGGAAAGGTTATTTGTTGAGCAAAGCATTGTAAATGTGTAGTTTAGTAAATAAAAAAATAAGTAAGTCGAGCACACCCCCCCCCATTTGGGTGGAGCGACCCCATTTTTATGCTAAGCAACATGAGAATTGCCCGAAGCGACCCCTCAAATGGCTGGAGCAACCTCAAAAATAGGTTGAGCATACATATTTTTGTTCGGAGCGAACTTTAAAATGACGAAAGCAAGGTCATTTTGAGGACTTCTCATAAATAGATGGGTGAAATGTTTATCGTATTTGCTATGGTATGGATCATAAAGTAGATAAAATTATTATGTTCATTAAATAAAAATAGGCCTTCGTCAAAAATATAAGGGTGTTCCTGTATTTCTTATAAAATTAATTGATCAATAATATACATGGTATTAACTTGATATACGTTTAACCCCTAAAATCAGTTAATATGGGAAAAATCAAAGCATCAACGACTTTATGGAAGAATGCCGGATTGTAATCTGGAATGCTTCAAGTGATGAAATCATCCGCACCCGCATGGAACCATTTGGTTTTGATGAAGAACGGCATGAAGCCAATAAGAACCTATTCAATGAAACAACAGCATTAATCTCAGCAAATGAGGCAGAACATGCTGAATGGAAAACTGCTAGCGAAGCCTTCAATGGTGCACAGGATTCTGCGAGGGAAGCGTTTAGTAAAATTAGACAGTCCTTAAAATTTTGGTTTGATGCCAGTTCAGCAGAGGCAATTGCATTGAACCTTTACAATAACAAGATCAGTAAATACACTGATTTCACACAGGCTGCCAGTTCCTTTTACACAAGCTTGCTAACAATGGAAGAAGTTCTTGACAAACTGGTACCTTTTGGTTTTACACCTGAATCAATAGAGCAATTGCTGGATGACATTTCAAATCTGGATACTTTGAGGGAAAACCGCGAAAAAGAAAGCGGAGATGCCCAGTACAAAGTTAAGGAACGAAACAGCAAAATAGATCAGCTTCATGAGACGGTTGCAGAGATAATCCGCCTGGCTAGGTTAATTTTTCTGGATGACGAAGCTCAGTATCTTGAAAAATTAGGTGTCAGGGTTCGTTCATAAAATTCCTTGGTTGGGAACTATCTCAAACCTTACCCTAAATCAATTCGCCCTTCAGAATTTGTTTCTGGAGGGCGAATTATTTGTTTTAATAGCTCCTTTTGTGAAATTCCATGGAATTATTTACACATTTTATCCCAAATTTCAAGGGTGAAATATATCCCTTTGGTTTGCATAACCAAAATGTTTAAACAAAATGAGGGTAAGACAATTAATTTTCAGTTGCAAAATACAACAATGGGAAAAGATTTCTATTTTTCGGGAATGGAATCCTAATAAAAGATTATGTTAGAAAATTAAAGAAGACTAAATTTACACCCTCAAACTTAAACCAATAACAATGAAAAACTCCAAAACTCAAATTATTTATCTTCTAACTTTCTTTTTTATATCCATGGGATTGCAAGCAAAAAATTACCAGGTTGCTTCCCCGGATGGTAGAATTATAACAAGTGTCAGTACTGAAAAAGGGATCAGCTGGTCAACCAGTGTAAACGGTCAACAGGTGTTTAACGACAATAAAATGAGCCTCACGCTTAACGGCGAAAACCTCGGTGCAGTAGTGAAAGTGCGTAAGGTAAAACAAAGTTCCTTTTCTGGAAAGGAAGAAGTGGTGGTCCCTTTAAAATCAAAATTCATTGAGAATAATTACAACCAATTGCGCATCGATTTTAAAAATGATTTTGCAGTTACTTTCCGTGTTTTCAATAATGGAATTGCTTATCGGTTTGAGGCTTCAAAAAAAGGGAAAGTTAAGGTTGATGACGAGCAGGTTGAACTGAACTTTGCCAGTGATTACCCTATTCTTTTTCCTGAAGAAGAAACCTTGTTTTCACACTATGAAAGGAATTACCTGGACGAGAAATTGTCGGCATTTGGGAATGGACGTTTCTGTTCCCTTCCGACCCTTGTGAAAGCACAGAACAACATTAAAATCGGCATTACGGAAGCCGACTTATATGACTATCCCGGCTTGTTTTTGGAAGCAACCGGAAGCACGGTTTTAAAAAGTAAATTTCCAAAAGTGATTTTGGAATCAGAGCCAAAGGGAGACCGGAATATTAACGTTTTGAAAGAAGCAGATTACATTTCAGAAACCGAAGGGACAAGAACATTTCCCTGGCGCGTTTTCATGATTAGTGAGATGGATAAGGATTTGGTAGAAAACCAGATGGTTTATCTACTTTCACGAGAGTGCAAGCTGGACGATACTTCGTGGATTAAACCAGGGTTAGTAGCCTGGGACTGGTGGAATGACAACAATCTTTATAATGTTGATTTTAAATCAGGGATCGATAACCAGACTTACAAATATTACATTGACTTTGCTTCAAAACACGATATTCCTTATATCATTCTGGATGAAGGCTGGTCAAAAACCACGACCAATGTTTTGGAATCCCGTCCGGAAATTGATATTCCTGAACTGGTTGAATATGGAAAAGAAAAAGGTGTTGAATTGATTTTGTGGTCATTATGGGGACCAATGGATAAGGATATGGACAATATTCTGGATCAGTTTAAAGCCTGGGGAGTAAAAGGTCTGAAGGTTGACTTTATGGCGCAGGCCGGACAACACATGGTTAACTTTTATGAACGCACAGCCAAAGCTTGTGCTGACAGGCATTTGTTGGTTGACTATCACGGTGCATATAAACCTTCAGGATTGCGCAGGGCATACCCAAACGTTGTCAATTATGAAGGTGTAAAAGGATTGGAGAATTGCAAATGGAGTGAATTAATCACTCCGGAGCATGATGTAACTTTACCATTTACCAGGATGTTGGCAGGGCCGATGGACTTTACTCCGGGAGCAATGCATAATGCCCATTTGAAAGA